>JAVKCR010000093.1:0-3270 GCA_040222645.1 Rhodospirillales bacterium | reverse complement strand
CCGTAGCCCATGCCGAACTGCCGGTCGCCGAGCGGTCCGAACAGGGTCTCCAGCGTCTGGTATTCCCAGCCGGCGATGCCGATGGTGAAACCCTGCAGCAGGCAATAGAAAAACCCGCCGCCGCCCGCGACAAGGAGGATGCTGGCATATCCGGGGTCGGCCTTGTGCCGGCCCCAGGTCGCGAGCGGGGCGAGAAGGAACAGGAAGAGCGGCGCAAGCCAGATCTTCCCGTCATCGAGAATCTGGACCCAGGCGGGTCCGTAATCCGGGTCCATGGGCCAGCCGTCGACCAGCCATGAGAATCCCCAGAAGCCATCCTCGATGACATACCAGGGCAGGACCAGGAGGCCGATCCAGCCGGCCACGGTCCATAATGCGACCGTGCGGTTCATACCGCTCCCATCCCCTGCCATTGACCGAACGCCCGGACTTACTGGGCGAGCGATTTCACCTCGTCATCCCACTTCTTCAGGAGACGCTTGCGTTCGTCGGAGCTGCCGTACTTCTTGAAGTCGTAGTCGATCAGCTTGATGTCCGCGAGGTTCGGCGCCTTCGGGGAGGTCTTGGCCCCCTTGTTCGACGGCACCTGGAAGGCATTGACCTGAAGCGCCAGCGTCTGCGCCTCGGCGGTCAGCGCCCAGTCGTAGAACTTCTTCGCCTCTTCCATGTTGCGCGCACCCTTGATGATGCTCATGGAACCGATCTCGTAGCCGGTCCCCTCGCAGGGGGCGACGACCTTGATCGGGAAGCCGGCGACGGCCTGGGCCACCGCGTCATGCATGAAGACGATGCCGACGGTGTTCTCACCGCGTCCCGCCGACTTGATCGGGGCGGAACCCGACTTGGTGTACTGGTTGATGTTCTTGTGCAGGCCCTTCATGTAGTCGAAGCCGGCGTCTTCCCCCTTCAGCTGCACCATGGTGGCCAGCGTGGTGTAGGCGGTGCCCGACGAGTTCGGGTTGGCCATCTGCACATGGCCCTTGAATTCGGGCTTCAGCAGGTCGGCCCAGCAGGTCGGGGCCGGCAGGTTGTTCTTCTTCAGCAGTTCCTCGTTGTAGCCGTAGCCGAGCGCGCCGGAATAGATGCCGATGGTGCGGTCGCCGGCAGCTTTCGCCTGGCTGATCGCCCAGTCGTTCAGCTCGCCGCGCATCGGCGAGACATAGGGCTCGGTCAGGTCTTCCTCGGCGGCCTGGAGGTGCGGGTCGCCGGTGCCGCCCCACCACACGTCGCCCTTCGGATTGCGGGATTCAGCCTTCACCTGGGCGAAGGTCTCGCCCGAACTCTTGCGGCTCATGCTGACGGAAATGCCGGATGCCTTCTCGAATTCCTTGGCCATGACCTGGCACCATTCCTCCTGCGCACTGCAGTAGAAATTGAGCTTGCCGGCGGCGCTCGCCTGGCCGGCGGCGAGCCCGACGGCCATCGCCGCGACGGAAATCGTGCCGGTCAGGAATTTCATCATCTTCATCGCATACCTCCATTGAATGGCGGAGGGCGATTTTTTTGCCATCGCTTCCCCCGTAACGGAGATTGTCATGAACCCGTCATGAAATTGCAACATTAGGTTCACATTGCCGCCGCAATCGGCAAACTATGCTGCCGATTCAACCCGCCTTCATGAGTTCCAGGAGGCTTTCATCGCGAAAATCTTCAATGACGAGCCGGGCCCCGGCCGCCGCGAGGCTGGCCGGCGGCAGCCCGCTCGCCACCCCCACCGGAAAGGCGCCCGAACCGACGATGGAAACCAGGCCGGGCAGCGAATCCTCGAAGGCGACGGAGGTTTCGGGACGCGCGCCCAGTTCCCCCATCGCCGTGAGGTAGGGCAGCGGATGCGGCTTGGCGAACTCCAGTTCATCGCCGAGCACGACCGAGGCAAAGGCGTCGCGCAGGCCGATGGCGCGCAGCGACGCCTCCATGTTGGCGCGCGGCGCGTTGGTCACGACGGCCGTGCCCCAGCCTTTCGTCCGGGCCATGTCGAGCAGCGCCAGCAGGCCCGGCATCGGTTCCGCGGTCTCGAGTTTCGCCCGGAACAGGCTTTCCTTGCGTTCGACATAGGCGAGACCGGCGCCGACGGGATCCTCCGGGAAGAACAGCCGGGCGATGTCCTCGTTGTTGGCGCCATGCACCTGCGAATCGTAGACCTCCCTTGTGACGCTCCGGCCCTTTTCGGACAGCGCCTCGAGGGTGGCCAGCCAGTGCAGTTCGCCGGTATCCACAAGCGTGCCGTCGAGATCGAACAGCAGGGCCTCGATGATCATTTCCGTCCTCCGCCTCGCGCCGCCGGCGCACCGGCGGCAAGCTATTCTCCAAATTTTCAAGGAACACAAACAAGATGAACGACGCCGATATCGCCCGCCGTTACGCCTTCGGCGAAGACCTGATCCGCAAGGCCGGGGCCTTTGCGCTGGGCTATTTCCGCAACCTGCAGAGCCTCGACATCAAGTCGAAGGGCCTGCAGGACATGGCCAGCCAGGCCGATGTCGAGACCGAGGAACTGATCCGCGACGCGCTGGCCGGTGCGTTTCCGGAAGACGCCTTTTTCGGCGAGGAAACCGGCGGTATCGAGCCGAAGCCGGGCCAGGGCATCTGGGTGGTCGACCCGATCGACGGCACCGCGGCCTTCGTCAAGGGCATCCCGATCTGGTGCGTCTCCATCGGCTTCATGGTCGACGGCCTGATCGAGTTCGGCCTCGTCTTCGACGCGGTGCATGACGAGATGTTCGCCGGCCGCCGCGGCCACGGCGCGACGCTGAACGGGGAGGCGATCAGCCCGGACCCGTCGACCTCGCTGACCGACGGGCGGATCACCATCGGCTTCTCGCACCGCTCGAAGCCGGAGGAGGTGGTGCCGGTGATCGACCTGCTGCTCCGCGCCGGCGGCATGTATGCCCGCAACGGTTCCGGCGCGCTCGGTCTCGTCTATACCGCCTGCGGCCGCAACACCGGCTATTACGAACCGCACATCAATTCGTGGGATTGCTACGGCGCGGTGGCCATCCTGCGCGAGGCGGGCGCCGATGTCTGCGAGGCGGAAGCCGGCGACGGTCTCGTGGCCGGCTGCGAGATCATCGCCACCGCGCCCGGCGTGACGAAAGCGTTCGACGATCTGTTGGCCGAGGCCCGCAAGATGCGGTGAGACCGGGTGCGATGCCCGTCGAACTCCGGTCCGTTCCGTGCCATCCTGCATGGGTGATTGGGAGAAAGGGCATGGACGTGAAAGTTCCAGTCGAGAGCAACCGCCGCCCGGGCGGCGAGCGATGATCCGCGCGT
>JAVKCR010000092.1:0-9697 GCA_040222645.1 Rhodospirillales bacterium | reverse complement strand
GATGTCCCGTCCCGAGGACTGGCCCGCACCCTTCGGCATCGGGCCCGGCCTGCGCCCGTCGCTGCTGGATATCGGTCACGGCCATTTCGTGCGCGCCGATGAATCCCTGCTGCGGGCAGGTGCGGCATGATCTTCCGGACCCTGCTGATCGCAGCTGCGACGCTGGCTGGATTCATTCCGCCGGCACCGGCATACGACATGAAGGAGCCCCCGGTGCTGGCGCCGCTGGTCGCCGAGGGCAGGCTGCCGCCGGTCGCCCAACGCATACCGGCGAACCCGCTGATCACCGATCTCGAGGCGGCCGGCCGGAAGACCGGTCGCTATGGCGGCCAGCTGAGGACGATCTTCAGCCAGGAGAAGGACGTACGGCTGATGAATGTCTACGGCTATGCCAGGCTGGTCGGCTATGACGAGAAACTCGAGCTGAAACCGGACATCCTCGCCGCTGTCGACGTCGAGGACGGCCGCATCTTTACCCTGCATCTGCGCAAGGGTCATCGCTGGTCCGACGGCGAATACTTCACGGCGGAGGATTTCCGGTATTTCTGGGAGGATGTCGCGGGCAACGAACTGCTCTCGCCCTCCGGGGTCCCCGTTGAAATGATGGTCGGCGGCAAGCCGCCCCGCTTCGAGGTGATAGACGACTGGACGGTGCGGTATTCCTGGGAGCAGGCCAACCCGAATTTCCTGCCCATGCTGGCCGATCCCCGCCCGCTCTACATCTACCGCCCGGCGCATTACCTGAAGCCTTTCCACGAGAATTATGCCGATCACGCAGAACTCGCCCGGAAGGTCGAGGAACACCGGCGCAAGAACTGGGCGCAGCTGCACAACCGGATCGGCCACATGTACAACAACACCAATCCGGACCTGCCGACGCTGGAACCCTGGGTGATCGTGACCGAGGCGCCGGCCGACCGCTACCTGTTCCGCCGCAACCCCTTCTTCCACCGCATCGACACTGCCGGCCACCAGCTGCCCTATATCGACGAGGTGTCCGCCACCATCGCCGCCGGCGGGGTGGTGCCGATCAAGACCGGCACCGGCGAGTCCGACCTACAGGGCCGCGGGATCACCTTCAACGATTTCACCTTCCTGAAGCAGAACGAGGAGCATTACGGCTTCACCGTCGACCTCTGGCGGCTCGGACTGGGGTCGGTGATGGCGCTGTACCCGAACCTCAATACCCGCGACGAGACCTGGCGGGCGGTGTTCCGCGACGTGCGGGTGCGCCGGGCGCTGTCGCTCGCCATCAACCGGGAAGAGCTCAACGAGGTGCTGTTCTACGGCCTCGCCATGCCGGCCGCGAACACGGTGCTCCCGTCCTCGCCCCTGTTCGACAGGCGCTACCAGCAGGCCTGGACGGCGTTCGATCTCGACCGTGCCAACGCCCTGCTCGACGAGGCGGGCCTCGCCGGGCGCGACGACCGGGGCATCCGCCTGCTGCCCGACGGGCGGGCGATGGAGATCACCGTAGAGACGGCGGGTGAAAGTCCGCAACAGATCGATGCGCTGCAACTGATCAAGGATACATGGCTCGATATCGGCGTGAAGATCCACATCCGGAATTCGCCGCGCGAGAGCTTCCGCAACCGTATCTTCGCCGGCCAGACCCTGATCTCGGTCTGGCCCGGGCTCGACAACGCGGTGCCGACCGCCGACCAGGCGCCGGCGGAAATCGCGCCGACCAGCCAGCAGCAGCTGCAATGGCCGAAATGGGGACAGCATATCGAGACCAAGGGCGAGGCGGGCGAGCCGGTCGACATGCCGGAAGCGCTCCGGCTGGTGGAACTGGAAAAGGCATGGGCGCTGGCGAAGAGCACCGCCGAGCGCCGCGGCATCTGGGCCGAGATGCTGCAGATTTACGCCGACCAGGTGTTTTCCATCGGCACCATCTGCTGCACGGTCCATCCGGTCGTGCATCGCAACGGCCTGATGAACGTGCCGGCGGAGGGGCTGTGGGCCTGGGCGCCGACGGCGCAGTTCGGGATGTACCGTCCGGACACGTTCTTCTGGGCGAAACCCTGAGCCGGAACCGGATCGCAGCGCATGTTCTCCTATCTCGCCCGACGGCTGTTCGTGATGATCCCGACCCTGCTCGCGATCTCGTTCATCGTCTTCGTCGTCATCCAGCTGCCGCCAGGCGATTACCTGACGACGCTGGTCGAGGAATACCGCAGCCGCGGCGAACAGGTGCCGGTCGCGGAGATCGAGTTCCTGAAACGGGAATACGGCTTCGGCAAACCGTTCCTCGAACAGTACCTGCACTGGCTCGGCGACATGTTCCGCGGCGATTTCGGCCATTCCTTCTCCTTCGACCTGCCGGTCGCGGACGTGGTCGGCAACGTGCTCGGCTACACGGTGCTGGTCGAGTTCACCACGGTGCTGTTCATCTATCTCGTCTCCTTCCCGATCGGCATCTATTCCGCGACCCACCAGTACAGCTGGACCGACCACGGCATCAGCCTGATCGGCTATATCGGCTACGCGGTGCCGAACTTCCTGCTTGCGATCGTGCTGCTCTACTATTCCAAGCTCTGGTTCGGGGCGGAGATCGGCGGGCTGATGGACCAGCAATATGAAGGCCAGCCCTGGAGCTGGGACAAGGTGGTCTCGGTCGCCCAGCATCTCTGGATCCCGGTGGTGGTGATCGGGACCTCCGGCACTGCGGCGATGATCCGGCGGCTGCGCGCCAACCTGCTCGACGAACTGCGCAAGCAATATGTGGTGACCGGCCGCGCCAAGGGTCTGCCGCCGACGCGGCTGCTGCTGAAATATCCCGTCCGCATGTCGCTCAACCCGTTCATCGCGGATATCGGCAGCCTGCTTCCCGAGATCGTCTCCGGCTCAGCGATCGTCGGCATCATCCTCAGCCTGCCGACCACCGGGCCGCTGCTGCTCAACGCGCTCCTGACCCAGGACATGTACCTCGCGGGGTCGTTCCTGATGTTCCTCTCGGTGCTGGTGGTCATCGGCATGTTCGTCTCCGACGTGATGCTGGCCTGGCTTGACCCGCGCATCCGGCTCGATGGCGGGGTGCAGCGATGAAGAAGCCCCGCAACACCCGGCGGCTGGAACACTGGGTCTCGCGCGAACCCTTCAACGCGATGTCGGTGCAGGACATCTCGCCGGAACAGCAGGCCTACTATCTCGCGCCGCAATGGAAGCTGATGTGGTGGAAGCTCCGCCGGCACCGGCTCGCGGTCTGGGCCGGCATCCTGCTGGCGGTGATGTATGCCTCGATCCTGGTTTCCGAGGTGCTGGCACCCTACAACCCGAACACGCGCACCACCTCGCATATCTACGCCCCGCCACAGAGCGTCCATTTCTTTCATGAAGGGCGCTTCATCGGACCGTTCGTCTATGGCTACGACAAGAAGCTCGACATGCGGACGCTGAAGCGCATCTACACCGAGAATCCGGCCAAGGTGCAGCATCTGCGCTTCTTCTGTTCCGGAGATTCCTACAATTTCTGGCTCGGCGGGCGCTTCGATTTCCACCTGGTCTGCCCGGCAGAAGGCGGCACGCTGTTCCTGCTCGGCACCGACCGGCTGGGACGCGACATGCTGTCGCGGCTGATCCACGGCACCCGTATCTCGCTCACCGTCGGGCTTATCGGCATCATCGTCAGCTTCACGCTGGGCATCGCCATCGGCGGGGTGGCGGGCTATTTCGGCGGCATGGTGGATTCCGTGGTGCAGCGCTCGATCGAGATATTCAAGTCGATCCCGACCTTGCCGCTGCTGATGGCGCTGGCGGCGGCGATTCCGCCGACTTGGTCGGTGCTGGTGAAATATTTCGGGGTCACCATCATCCTCGGCCTGCTCGACTGGCCGGGCGCCGCGCGCACCGTGCGCTCGAAGCTGCTGGCGCTGCGCGAGGAGGATTTCGCGGTGGCGGCCCGCCTGATGGGGGCATCACCCACGCGCATCATCGCGCGCCATCTCGTGCCGAACTTCGCCAGCCACCTGATCGCCTCGCTGACGTTGTCCATCCCGGCGATGATTTTCGGGGAAACCGCGCTTTCCTTCCTCGGCCTCGGCCTGCAGGCGCCGATGATCAGCTGGGGCGTGCTGCTGATCGAGGCGCAGAACATCAGCGCGGTCGAGCTCTATCCCTGGCTGATGGCGCCGGTGGTGCCGGTCTTCCTGACCGTGCTCGCCTTCAACTTCTTCGGCGACGGCCTGCGCGACGCGGCGGACCCGTACCGGTAGAGATCGGATCGGGGTGTGGTTTTGCGGAAAGCGAATCGGGGTTAGAATTTCCCTGCAATATGCGGTATCTGGTTTGATCATGGTGCGTATCGGGGGAAAGCAGCGCAAATTCAGGGGGAGGCTTCTGTCCGCAGCAGCCCACGGCCTTGTTTTTTCTGCGCTTTTGATTTCCGCTCCGCTGCTGAACGCCACGCCTGCCATAGCGGCAGAACAACTTCCGGCGACAAACGAACAGGCGACTCGGGCACTTTTCGAGGCGATTCGCATGGGCAGCCTGACCGCTGTGCGGACCCAGATCGCCCTCGGCGCCGATCTGGAGGCCCGGAATGAAGCCGGCCAGACGCCGGTCGGGCTGGCCGTTTCGCTGCGCGAAACCGCGATCGCCGAAATCCTGAACAGGATTCGTGCGGTGCAGCGCGCGGCACGTGACTCGGCCCCGGAAATCCGCGAGCCAAGCGTCAAGGTGCTGCGCCCCGGCCAGTCGCGGCCCGAGAATGCGCCGCCGGTACGCGAGACCCGGACCACCACCACGCAGGACGGCATCGTCGTCTATGACAGCGCCCGCGAGGAACAGATCGCCAAGCCGGCGCCGCCACGCGCGGCCTTTCCCAACACGCCGGTCTGGCCGCCACCGCCCGATTACGTGCTGTCGGTTGACGGTCGGCGTGTACCGACCAATCCCGTCGCGGCGCAATTCGCTTTCGATGCGCCGTCCGACCGCGTCAGCGCGGCGCCGGTCAGCCCGGTCGCGTCGGAAAAGGTTGCGCCGCTGACCCCGGCCCCGAAACCGGCTGTGCGTTTGGAAGCCCCTGCACCGGCAGACAAGCCGGCCGGGACTGCCGTTGCCGCACCGGAACCTGCCGCCGAACCCCGCGCTGCCGGCAATACTCCCGCCGGCAATGCCGGCGTTGCCGACCGGCAACCGGCCAGGCCGCAGCAGATGGTCGAAACTGTTCGCATTCCGAAGACGAAGAACGTCACGCCCGATGACGCGGCATCGCCGACTGCGCAGGTCGAAAAGGATGCCGGCGCGAAACCGGGGATACTCGACCGGATCGGCAGCTGGTTCGCACCGACTTACGATGTCGATGGCAGTGCGCCGGCGTCACCCGTCGACGAACCGCAACAGGTCGCCGCAGCCGGGCCGGTCACGGAAACTCCGGAGCCGGAACAGACGGTATCGGAAGAGAAGGACCTGCTCGACGTTCTGGCCAATCTGTTCCGGGGTAGTGAGACCGGCAAACCGGAAGCAGCCACCGCCGGCGCGGATGGAGCGGAACCGGTGCGTCTTGCCGCTGCCGATGAGCCGCTGCCCACCAGTGGGGTCCTGCCGAAAGTCATTGCCGAGGGTGCCGCGCCATTGCCGGCAGAGGCCCGCTTGCCGTCCATCGGAGCGACGCCGGCCGAGCCTGCCAGCCGGGATGCCGCGCTGCCGCCAGTCAGGGCAAGGGCGGCCGAACCGGAACCGCAGCCGGCCCGTCTGCCGGCAGCAAGAAAATTGCCCGCCGAGCCAATGGAAGCATCGGCCGCCCTGCCGCAGATGAATGCGTCAGCCGCCACACCGGATGGGGCCGGCACCAACCTGCCGCCGGCAAAGGCTGACAGTAGCGAACCCGGACCGGCGAACGCTTCGCTGCCCCGGCTGGCTGCTGCCAGTTCGGAACCGGTGCCGGCCAATCGTCAGCTGCCGCGGATCGATGCAGCCGCGGCGCCGGAACCGGTGATTGCGGAACCTGTCGTGCCGGTGCGCCTGGAACAACAGTCGGCCGGGTCCGAGACAGCAGTTCCCGAAACGACCGCAACAGATATCAACGCCGGTTCGGGAATCGCCTGGCCGCCAGCCCCTGAGCGTCCTACCCGTATTGGCAAAGCGGTCGAACCGCTGGCCTCCTCGCCGTCGCTTCCCGTTGTCGAGGCGGCGCCGAGCGAGCCGCCTGCCCCGACACCGGTGGAACTCGCGCCGCGTCTCGCCAATGTCGATGAACCGCTGCTGACGAAACCGTCCCTGCCGGCCATCAACGAACCGGCACCGGAGCCCGAACCCGTCGCTCCAACGCCGGCGATCGCCGAGGCTTCGGAGCCGCTGCCGTCGATCGCGGCGCTACCTGCCATCGATGCGGCTGCCGAAGAGCCCGTGGCCGTTGCGCCGACCGGAACCGTCGAACGCCCGTCGCCAGCACTGGCATCGATTGTCCCGGATGCTCCGGAGAAATCTGCCGAAGCCGCTGAACCTGCTACGGAAGAACCGGTAAATGTCGCTGTAGCCGAAACGCCGGCCGCGGACAATGTGGCGGATGACAAGACGACTCCCGGCCTGTTCGACCGTTTTGTCGGGTTCCTGACCGGATCGTCCGGCGAGCCCACGGCTGACCCGGCGCAGGCAGCCACCGGTGACGCAGTCGCGCTTGCCCCGGTCGCCGCCGGGACCGCCACAGCGCCGGCCGAGGTTGAAGCCGCGCCGATAGCGAAGCCGGCGACATCGACCGCGCCTGCCCAGTACCTTCCCGGCGAGAAGCGCGTGGTCGCTGGCGCCTGGCCGCCGGCGCCGGTCGAGCCGGTCGAGCCTCCGCCGCCGATGCCGGCACGGGTAGAACGGGTCGAGAAGAGAATCGTTGAACCGGTGCAGACCGCCTCGATCGAGGAAGGCCCGGCGCCGTCCCGCGAACTGCCGCTGCCGGCCTGGACCAGCGCGCCGGCGGTTCCCGTCGAGACCTTCGCCTTTTCGTCCAGCGTGCATCTGGGGCACCGGCTCGCCGAGGGTGAAGCCGAGAGCCTGGATTGCCTGACCCATATCTACCGGCATCGCCGCAACCGGATCCGGGCCTGCGTCGTCGATGTGAAGTGGCCACGCGATATCCGGCCCGATTTCGTCTCGAACTCGATCATCTATGTCGGCCAGAAAGCGGTGGTAATCTACCAGGACGGCGTTGCCGCCGCGATGTACGCCCTGTTCCGCACCGAAGCCTATGACCGTATCGCCAGCCACTTCGCCAGCCAGTACGGACCGAGCATCGAGTACCGGCGCGAGAAGGTGCAGTTGATGGCCGGCGGCCGGGAAATCAACGAGATCAGCGTCTGGCGCGCCACGGTTCCGGCCAGCGGGCTGGCGATGGAAATGGAAATGCGCCGGTTCGACGATGTCCGCGACCTGTTCGGAGATCCCTATCACGGGATGATCGAGATCCGGTTCGCGGAATCGCGCCGGGTCTTCCAGTTCGTTCAGCCTCTGGATCTCATGACGAACCGCTGAGCGCGCGCACCCTGGCGGCAACCTCCGCCGTGACCGCGCGGAAGGCCGGCGCCCAGCCGCTGGCGATATCCTCCCGGTAGAGACGCATCGAGGGATACCAGAAGGAGCGCTCCGACCGCAGGCCCCAGCGCCAGTCCGGCAGGCTCGGCAGCAGAACCAGCACCTCTTTGCCCATGGCGCCGGCGAGATGGGCGACCACGTTGTCCACCGTCACCACGAGATCGAGACCGGCGAGGATGCGGGCGGTATCCGCAAAATTCCGCACGGACGGCATCGGGTCCTCCAACCGTCCCGCGAGGTCCGGCCGGTCGAACATGCCGGCGGGCACGTCCTTCTGCAGCGACACCGGCTGCACGCCGTCCAGGGTGAGCAGCGGCAGGAAGTCCTCGAAGGTCGAGGTCCGGAGATGGTTGTTGCGCGAGGCCGGATTGCCGGTCCAGGAAAATCCGACCCGCAACGGCGCGCCGGGCTTCCGGGCAACCTCCGGCGCGCGGATATAGGGCGGCCGGGGAAAGTCGGCGCGCGCAAGCCCGAGCAGGTAGGGCAGGCTGAGCATCGGCGCCCAGCAATCGAAATCCGGCTTCTGTTTGCCGTAGGGAAGCAGTGCGTCGATTCCGGCCAGCCCCTCGAACAACCCGAGCAGCGGCGCCGGGGTCTCGAGCGTCAGGTGGCCGACCCGCCGGCGGGCCATGCCGGCGAAGCGAACGAAGTGGATGCAGTCGCCGAGTCCCTGTTCCGGGACGACCAGCAGCCGCGTTCCGGAATCGGCCTTGCCGTCCCAGCGCGGCCGGTCGGTGTCCGGCGGCTTCGTGGTGAAACCGGGCGTGCGCCAGCGCCATTCATATTCCGCGAAGGCCGCCTCGATGTCGTCCGCGTGGAACAGCGCGGAGGCGAGATTGTAATGCGCTTCGGCAAGGTCGGGCCTGATCGCGATGGCGCGGCGCTGCAGGACCGCCGCGGCTTCCGGGTCGCCAAGCCCGAGCCGGAGATTGCCGAAATTGACCAGGGCGGGAAGATTGTCCGGCTCGACGGCCAGCAGCTTCTCGTAGGTGCCTGCCGCCGCCGCCCGTTCGCCGAGACGCGATTGCAGCGTTGCGACATCGAGTGATGCCGCTCTCGTCGCATTTTGCGTCGGCCGCGCGCCGGCAGGCCTCGACGGCAACCGGACGTTCCCCCCGGCGGGCGGCAGATGCGGCGCGGATCAGCCAGCCGCGCGGATGGTCCGGATGGCTGGCGAACAGCTTGCGCGCCAGAAGTTCGGCGCCCCACGCATTGCCGTCGGCGAGTTGCGCCATCGCATCCCTGTAAAGCTCTTCAGCATCCATTCCGTTCGACCCTTACCGACCGGAGCAGGCTGGCCAGCAGGATGGGGCACGGCAACAATTTTCTGAAAATGACGGGATTTGTCACATTGCTGTAACGCATCGTCTGTATTCAACCAGCGTTCACCGTCGGCAACGCCGGCTTACGTGTCCCGAATTTGAACCAGAACTCGGAGATATCCCAGTGTTTAAGAAAACTCTCGCGCTTGCGGTTACGGCAATCGTCGCGACCACCATGGCCCAATCGGCCTCCGCCCGCGACCAGATCCGCATCGTCGGTTCCTCGACGGTCTTCCCGTTCTCTTCCGCCGTTGCCGAAGAGTTCGGCCGCTCCACCTCCTTCAAGACCCCGGTCGTCGAGAGCACCGGCTCCGGCGGCGGTCTGAAGCTGTTCTGCGCCGGCGTCGGTGAGTCCCACCCGGACATCACCAATTCCTCGCGCCGCATCAAGAAGTCGGAAGTCGAGCTTTGCGCGAAAAACGGCGTGACCGACATCACCGAAGTCAAGATCGGCTTTGACGGCATCGTGCTCGCGAATTCCAGGAAGTCGGCTAAGATCACGATCACTCTCGGCCAGCTCTGGCTGGCGCTGGCCCGTGAAGTGCCGGTCGACGGCAAGCTCGTCGCCAATCCCTACAAGATGTGGAACGAGATCGATCCGTCGCTGCCGGCGAAGAAGATCGAAGTCCTCGGCCCGCCGCCGACCTCCGGCACCCGTGACGCCTTCAACGAACTCGCTCTGGAAGCCGGCGCGCACTCCATCGAGTTCATGAAGACCCTCGACAAGAAGGCCTTTGCGGCGGCCGCCAGCGCCATCCGTGAGGACGGCGCCTTCATCGAAGCCGGCGAGAACGACAACCTGATCGTTCAGAAGCTTGACGCCAACCCGGATGCCTTCGGCGTCTTCGGCT
>JAVKCR010000091.1:0-5137 GCA_040222645.1 Rhodospirillales bacterium | reverse complement strand
GCGACCGCAGCCACCGCGGTGCTGATGGTCACGCTGGTAAAGCAGCACGGGCTGGAATATTTGCTGGCCGCCACCGTGCTCGCCGGCCTGCTGCAGATCGGCGCCGGTATCCTGCGGCTGAACTACGTCATGCGCTTCGTCTCGCGGTCGGTGATGACCGGCTTCGTCAACGCGCTGGCCATCCTGATCTTCCTCGCGCAGCTGCCGGAGCTGATCGGCGTGCCCTGGCTGACCTACGCGATGGTTGCCGCCGGCCTCGCCATCATCTACCTGCTGCCGCGCGTGACCAGGATCGTCCCCTCGCCGCTGGTCTGCATCATCGTGCTGACCGCGCTCGCCATCGGCCTCGGTCTCGATGTGCGAACGGTCGGCGACATGGGCGAACTGCCCTCGACCCTGCCGGTCTTCCTGATCCCCGACATCCCGCTGACGCTGGAAACGTTGCAGATCATCCTGCCCTACTCGGCGGGCGTGGCGGCCGTCGGGCTGCTGGAGTCGCTGATGACGGCCTCCATCGTCGACGAGCTGACGGACACCAAGAGCAACAAGCGCCGGGAATGTATCGGCCAGGGCATCGCCAACACGGCGACCGGCTTCATCGGCGGCATGGCGGGCTGCGCCATGATCGGCCAGTCGATCATCAACGTGAAATCCGGCGGCCGCGGGCGGCTGTCGACGCTGTCCGCCGGCCTCTTGCTGCTGTTCATGATCATCGTCGTCGGCGACTGGGTGAAGCAGATCCCGATGGCCGCCCTCGTCGCCATCATGATCATGGTCGCCATCGGCACCTTCTCCTGGGCCTCGATCCGCAACCTGAAGACCCAGCCGCGCGAATCCGGCATCGTCATGCTGGCCACCGTCGCCGTCGTGGTCGCCACCCACAACCTCGCCATCGGCGTGCTGACCGGGGTGCTGCTGTCCGGCATCTTCTTCGCCTGGAAGGTGGCCCAGATCTTCCGCGTCACCTCCACCCTCTCCGAGGACGGCACCGCGCGCACCTATGTCGTCGAAGGTCAGGTATTCTTTGCCTCCGCCGACGAGTTCACGGCATCCTTCGACTTCAACGAGGCGCTGGAGAAGGTGACCATCGATCTCGGCCGCGCGCATGTCTGGGACATCTCCAGCGTGGCGGCAGTGGACACCGTGGTGCTCAAGTTCCGCCGCGAGGGGGCGGAGGTCGAGCTGATCGGGCTCAACAAGGCCAGCGAGACCATCGTCGACAGGCTCGGCATCCACGACAAGCCCGGGGCGCTCGAACGCCTCACGGGGCACTGAGGGAAGGAAACCGCCATGACCAAGCTGCTCGTGCTGATCGACGGGTCGGTCTATACGCAAAGCGTCTGCGATCATGCCGCCTGGGTGGCGGAACGCACCGACGCCACGATCGACCTGCTGCATGTGCTGGGGCGGCGTGCCGTCTCCAGCGTGCCGGCGGACCTCAGCGGCAATCTCGATGCCGATGCCCGCGACACGCTGCTGGAAGAACTCGTCAGCATGGACGAGCAGCAGGCAAAGCTGGCGCAGAAGCGCGGACGGCTGATCCTCGAACAGGCGAAGGCGCGGCTGACGGACGCGGGTATCACCGCAGTGACGACCAGGCTGCGCAACGGCGACCTGCTGGAGACCGTGCAGGAATTCGAGGCGGAGGCCAACCTGATCATGATCGGCAAGCGCGGCGAAGCGGCGGATTTCGCCAGCCTGCATCTCGGTTCCAACCTCGAGCGCGTGGTGCGTGCCTCGCACAAGCCGGTGCTGGTCGCCTCCCGCGCCTTCAAGCCGGTCGGGAGCTTCCTGATCGCCTATGACGGGGGGCCGAGCGCCGACAAGGCGGTCGATCATATCGCCGGCGGCCACCTGTTCCCCGGCATCCCCTGCCGGCTGCTGATGACCGGAAACCCGAACGATGCAATGCGGGCGAAACTGGACGCGGCGGCCGCGAAACTGCGCACGGCCGGCTACGACGTCACCGCCGGCATCGTGCCCGGCCAGCCGGATGCCGCGATCGCGGAAACCGTCGAGAAGGAGGGCATCGGCCTGCTGGTGATGGGCGCCTACGGCCATTCGCGCATCCGCACCCTGATCATCGGCAGCACCACGACCGAGATGGTCCGGTCCTGCCGCATCCCGGTCATGCTGTTCCGCTGAAAATCGGCATTCCGGACAAACGAAAAGCCCCGGACCTCGCGGTCCGGGGCTTTTCAGTTCCGGCAGGCGGTCTGTTCAGACGCCCGGGAAGGTCAGCGACTTGATCTGGTCGCCCTGCTCCAGCGACATCATGGCGTCGAGTCCGTCGGTCACCTGTCCGAAGACGGTGTGAACGCCGTCGAGATGCGGCTGCGGATCGAACACCAGGAAGAACTGGGAGCCGCCGGTATCGCGGCCGGCATGGGCCATGGAGAGCGAACCGCGCATGTGCGGATGGTCGCTGGTCTTGGTCTCGCAGGCGATGTTCCAGCCCGGACCGCCGGTGCCGGTGCCCTGCGGGCAGCCGCCCTGGGCGACGAAGCCCGGGATCACGCGGTGGAAGACCAGGCCGTCATAGAAGCCGTCGGAGCCGAGCACGTACCAGTTCGCGACCGTATTCGGCGCGTCTTCCGGATAGAGCTCGATCTCGATCTTGCCCTTGTCGGTATCGAGAATGCACTTGGTCAGCTTGGCCAGCGTTTCAGCCGGAACATCATGCGTCAGGGTTTCTTTCTTGCGGCCGAACATGGTCGTACTCCGTCAGTTCTCAGGCTGGGCGAGATGCGCAAAGGCATCGGCTACGCGGCGGTAGATGTCGCGCTTGAAGGGTATGACCTCCCGGACCGTGTCCTGCAAGTCGATCCAGCGCCAGGCGGTGAATTCCGGGTGTTCCGTCACGATGTCGATATCCGTGTCGCTGCCGGTGAAGCGCAGGCAGAACCAGCGCTGCTTCTGGCCGCGGTAGCGGCCCTTCCAGATCTTGTCCGCGATCTCCGGCGGCAGGTCGTAATGGATCCACTCCTCCATCTCGGCGAGGTACTCGGCCCTGTCGGTGCCGGTCTCCTCGAGCAGTTCCCGGAACGCCGCGTCCCGCGGTGTCTCGCCCTCGTCGATACCGCCCTGCGGCATCTGCCAGTGGCCTTCCGGATGGTCGACACGCCGGCCCGCGAAGACCTCGCCCGCGCGGTTCATCAGCACGATGCCGACACAGGCACGGTAGGGCCGCGATTCGTAGTCCGTCTTCGCCATGGAACTCAGATGATCTTCTGCTTGTTCACCAGCGCCGAGAGCGGAACGATCTCGAACCCCGCCTTGCGGGCAAGGTCGATCCAGTTCACCAGCCGCTCGAAGGTCGAGGGATAGGGGTGACCGACGGCGACCGCGAGCCCGGTCGCGCGCGCTGTCTGTTCGAGTTCCCTGAGCTTGGCGTCGATCGCCTTGCGCGTCGGCAGCCGGTCGAGAATCACGTCGGCGCGAACCGTCGCCGCCCCGGCCTGGGTGGCCATGGCGGCGACCTGGCGGCTGCCTTCCCGCGTCGCGTCGAGGATCAGCAGGCCGCGTTCCTTGACCGCGGCGACCACCGGCAGAAGCTTTTCCCGGTTGGCGACAAACTTGCCGTTGTGGATCGCGGCGACGCCGACATAGCCGCTGGCGGCGGACAGGGTCGCTTCCAGCCGCTCGATGTTCTCCTTGTCGGAAACGGTGGTAAGCAGCGTGTTCGGCCCCGGGTCGTTGAGCGGAAAGTTGTTCGGCTCCATCGGCAGGTCGATCACCACCTCGTGGCCGATCTCGCGGGCCAGCGTCACCCAGCGCGCCAGCGACCGTTCGGTGGAGACGAACGCCAGGGTGACTTCCGGCGGCAGGTTGCGGATGGCGGTTTCCGTCGCCGCCTCGTCCGGCCCGAGGCGGGCGATGATGATCGCGATCCTCGGCTTGCTGGCATCCGCGCTCTCCGGCACCGGGCGTGCGTAATGCCGCCAGGCCTCGCGGCCGTCGGAGCCGATACGCGGCAGGTCTCCCTGCGGCGCTTTCTCGGTCAATGCCGGGTCCAGCGGCGCCAGCGGGTCTGGATTGGTCGTGAAGGTCACCAGATCGCTGTAGCGTGGCGGGGTTTCCGGGTAATCGGGCTCCGGCGGCAGGATGGTGGCGACCGTGACCGCCGTCGACGGCGCGGCCTTCGGCTGCGGCGGCTCAACGCCACCGGCCTTGGCTGGCGGCGCGACGAAGGTTTCCTGCGCCGGCGCGGGCGTCTCCGCCACTTTCGCCTGGCCCTCGCCGGCCGGTTCCGGGCTCGCAACCTGACCGGTACGCGAGACCTCGGCATCGCCGGCCTCGGCTGTTGTCTGCGATTGCGGCGGGGCAAGCAGCTGTGGCTTTTCGGCCATATTGTCCGCGGCTTGTTCCGCTTGCTGTGCCGGTTCCGGCGTCACTTCCTGCCTGGCCGCGGCCGGCTCCGGTTCAGCGCCGCTGCGTTCGCCGGGTTTGGGTTTCGGCGGCAGTCTCAGTTCTGCCCGCGGCCCGAAATGGATCGTGCCGTCGGGCATCTCGGTCGCGATGGTGGGAATGTCGATTTCCCCGGTTCCACCGCTTCCGGACGAGGCGGTTTCCGGCATCGCTTCCGCCGGCCCGCCGTCCGGCCCGAGAAACTGCCAGAGACCGAACCCGGCGCCGCCGAGCACGACCAGCGCGATGGCGCCGATACCGACGATATGCTTGCCGGCAAGCTTGCGCCGCGGACTACCGCCGGCCTGACCCCGGCCGTCAATGGCGTCCGCCGCGCCGGGATCGTCCCCGCCGGCGCTTGCCTTCCCCTTGCCGAAGCGTGGCAGCTTCAGCTTCGGCAAGGAGATTTTCGGCATCTTGGCCATGCTGCGCTTCCCTTTCCGGGAGGCCTCAGTTGGTGGCGCGGCCCGAATAGAGGGCGATGCCGCGGATCAGGTCGAGCGCCCGGCTCAACTGGTAATCGGCGGGTCCCGCCGCCTCGCCATCGACCGCCTCGGCGCCATCTGCCGGTGTCTGGCCGTTGTCCTGGTCGTTGATCAGGCTGTTGCGGAGGTCCGCCTCGCTGGTGCGCTGCGGCCCGTCGATGGCTTCGAGCTTGGCCTGGTCGACGATGATGTCGGGATCGATCCCCTTGGCCTGGATCGAGCGGCCGGACGGCGTGTAGTAGCGC
>JAVKCR010000090.1:0-9653 GCA_040222645.1 Rhodospirillales bacterium | reverse complement strand
CCGCACGGCCCGGCCGTTCACCGGCGACTGGGCCGGCGACCTGCTCTATCCGACGCTGGCGAAGTTTGGGTTCGCCAGCGGGACATTCGCCGCCGATCCGTCGGACGGCCTGCAACTGGTGGATTGCCGCATCACCAATGCGGTGCGCTGCGTGCCGCCGGAGAACAAGCCGGTCGGCGCCGAGCAGAAAGCCTGCCGTAGCTTCCTCGCCGCTGAAATCGCGTCCATGGGCAAGTTGCGGGCGATCTTGTCGCTCGGAACCCTGTCGCACACCAACGTGCTGAGCACGCTCGGCCTGCGCCGTGCCGACTGGAAGTTCATCCACGGCGCGCGCTACGACCTGCCTGGCGGGCCGACCCTGTTCAACAGCTACCATTGCTCGCGCTACAACACGAACACGGGCCGGCTGACGACGGAGATGTTCGAGAACGTGATCGGCGATATCCGCCGGTTCATCGACGGATAGTCGCCGCTCAGCGGGCCGGCAGCAGCGCTTCCAGCCGATCGACGATGGCTTCCGAAACCGGTTTCGTGCCGCTCGGGTACCAGTCAACGGCCTCGCCGTCGGGGCCGATCAGGAACTTGTGGAAATTCCAGGCCGGTGCGGAATCCTTGCCGAGCGCACCGGTGACCCAGCGATAGAACGGATGCGCGCTATCGCCCGAAACCTGTTCCTTGCCCGTCATCGGGAAGGATACGGCATAGTGGGTGTGGCAGAATTCGCGGATTTCCGCCTCGCTGCCCGGTTCCTGCTTGCCGAAATCGTTGGACGGTACGCCGATCACCACCAGCCCGCGCGGGCCATAGGCATCGTGGAGTTCCTGCATGCCCTGGTATTGCGGGGTGTAGCCGCATTTCGAGGCGGTGTTCACCACCAGCAGCACCTTGCCGCGGAATTTCTCCAGCGGCAGGTCGGCGCCCGTGATGTCCCGGAAGCTGTAGTCGTAGGCGGACATGGCGTGCTCCTTCAGTCCAGTGTTGCGAGGATTTCCTCGATCCGGCTGCCGACGCGGTGCGAGGACGGTTCTGTCGCCGTCGAGAACCAGTCGACCAGGCGTCCCTCGCCGTCGAGCAGGTACTTGTGGAAGTTCCAGCGCGGTGCGGCGATGGCGCCGTATTCTTCCCGTGCCCAGCGGTAGAACGGGTGAGCGTCGTCGCCGCGGACATGCGCCTTGTCGGCGAGCGGGAAATCGATGGCGAAATTGGTCTCGCAGAATTCCTTGATCTCCCCGGCCGTGCCGGGCTCCTGGCTGCCGAAATCGTTCGACGGCACCCCAACGATGACGAAACCACGGTCGCGATATTTCTCGTAGAGCGCCTGCAGGCCCTCATATTGCGGGGTGAAACCGCAGAGAGAGGCGGTGTTGACCACCATCACGACCTTGCCGCGGAACTGCGCCAGCGGCAATTCGCCGCCCTCCAGCGCCTTGAAGGTGAAATCGTGACCATTGCCGGATGCGTCCGCCGCCTGCGGCTTGGTGAGAATGACCGCGCCGATGGCGACCAGCGCCGAGAGAAACGAATAGAACCTGCGACTACTCATACCGTTGTTCCTTCCACGGATCGCCCTCCGGGTGGTACCCGAGGGCTTCCCAGTATCCGTGCTGGTACTTGGTGATGAATGTCAGCGAGTGAAGCCATTTCGGGCTCTTCCAGAAATAGAGGCTTGGAATCACCAGGCGGACCGGTCCGCCATGCTCGCGTGTCAGCGGCTCGTCGTTCCAGTGCGTCACGATCAGGGATTCGTCTCCCAAGAATGCTTCAAGCGGGATGATCGTCGAATAACCGTCATAACTGCGGGCCAGAACATAGGCGACGGTCGGGTTCGGTTGAACCCGTTCCACCAGCCATTTCGGGCGCAGGCCTTTCCACAGATTATCGTAGCGTGACCAGCCGGTTACGCAGTGAATATCAGATTTAAGGTGAATAATCGGAAATTCGTCGAGCGACTTCCATTTCAGGGTACAGGGCCGGGCGAGTTCGCCGGTGACCTGTAATTCCCAGTCCTTCTGCGTGACCACGGGTTGGGTGCCGAGATCGAGCACCGGAAAGTCCCTGGTGACGTTCTGGCCCTTGGGGCGTCGGGGATCAACCGGGCCGTTGGAGCGGTAGCGCCGCTTTTCGCGTGCATAGCGCTTCTTGTTCTCGACCCGGGTCGTCGACATGAGTGGCCCTTCTGTTGGCGGTTCGGCGTCAGTTGTTGTCGCGCAGGACCCGCGCCTTGCTGCGTTCCCAGTCCCGCTCCTTGATCGCGTGGCGCTTGTCGTGCGCCTGCTTGCCCTTGGCAAGCCCCAGCCGGACCTTGGCGATACCGCGCGGATTGAAGTGGATATCCAGCGGCACCAGCGTGTTGCCCTTGCGCTGGATCGCCCCGATCAGCCGCGCCATCTCCTTGCGATGCAGCAGAAGTTTGCGTGGCCGACGAAGTTCATGCGCGAAAGCCGGGCCGGCATGTTCGTAGTGCGGGATATGCGCATTCACCAGGTAGAACTCGCCATCCTTCTCGGTGGCGTAGGCTTCCTGGATGCTGGCGCGCCCCGACCGGAGAGACTTTACCTCGGTTCCGGTCAACATGATACCCGCCTCGATGGTTTCGAGGATCGTGTAGTCATGCCGCGCCTTCCGGTTTTGCGCAGCTATCCTGTCTGGCAGTGACATGTTGTCCTGATCAGTTCAGCAGCCCGGCGAACACCATCGCGTCGCGGACCTGCTTCTTGCCGGCATCGGTCAGTTCCACCAGTGGCTGGCGCACATGGCGGGTGGCGAGACCCAGCAGTTCCGCCGCATATTTCGCCGGCGCCGGGCTGGGTTCGCAGAACATCGCCTTGTGCAGCGGGGTCAGCCGGTTCTGGATTTCCATGGCGCGGTCGATATTCCGTTCCCTCCAGGCGCGGTGCATCTCGGCAAGCAGCCGTGGCGCGACATTGCAGCTCACCGAAATGCAGCCGTGTCCGCCGGCGGCGAGATAGGGCAGCGCCGACGCGTCCTCGCCCGAAAGCTGGTCGAAGTCTTCACCGCAATGGATCGTCGTGAGTTGCGGCCGGCTGAGATCGGCGGTCGCGTCCTTGACCCCGACGATGCGCGGCAGCTTGGCCAGGCGTGCCATGGTGTCGACGTTCATGTCGACGACCGAGCGCCCGGGAATATTGTAGATCACGATGGGGATCTCGGTCGCGTCGTGGATTGCCTTGAAATGCTGGTACAGTCCTTCCTGGCTAGGCTTGTTGTAATAGGGCGTGACGACCAGCGCGGCGTCGGCGCCGGCCTTCTCCGCATGCTCGGTCAGCATGATTGCCTCGGCGGTCGAGTTCGACCCGGTACCCGCGATCACCGGAATCTTGCCCTTCGCCACCTCGACGCAAAGTTCGACCACCCGCATATGCTCCTCGTGGGTGAGCGTCGGCGATTCGCCGGTGGTGCCGACGGGCACGACACCTTCGGTGCCTTCGTCGATCTGCCACTGGACAAAATTCTGGAAGCATTTCTCGTCGACCGAGCCATTGGCGAACGGCGTGATCAGGGCGACGCAAGATCCTTGGAACATGGCCTGATTCCTCTCTGGCTACGGTCGTTGCAGGGCGGTGGAACATAGCGGCGGAGCGGTTGCCGGGCAAGGCTCGCCGGAAGTTGATCTGATCGCCCTCTTGTTGCCTGATTCGTGACCCCATACAATGCACACCATGATCCGTCAGGCGGGCATTCTTCTCGGCATATTACTGGCAGCGGCCATCTTCGGCGCCGACACCGGAACGGCTGCGACTTTCGACGAGACGCTCGCGAAAATCCGGGATGTCGAGAAGGCGATCGATGCAAAGGACATTGTCGCGGTTCGCCGCGCTATCGCCGGCACGCCAGATCCTGTCGCCCCAAAACTGGCCGACTGGCTCGCCTACCGGGAGGGCCTGGGCGAATTCGGGGATATCTCGGGTTTCCTGTCTCGGCACCCGGACTGGCCGTCGTCCGGGCGGCTTCGTCTCAACGCTGAGCGCAAGATCGATGGGGCAATGTCGCCTGATGCGATCATCGCCTTTTTCGACGGTTCGCCTCCCAAGACCGATAACGGCGCCCTGCTCTACCTGAAGGCCCTGCTCAGCAGGGGCAGAAAGGATGAGGCGATAGCTTATGCCCGTGCCGTCTGGGGCTACATGACCTTCGACAGCCGAACCGAAAAGGATTTCCTGAAATCGGCGGGCTCGTTCCTGCGCAAGGAAGATCACAGGATGCGGCTCGACCAGCTGCTCTGGGACGGGCACGCGGTGTCCGCCCAGCGGATGTATCCCCGGGTCGGCCGGGATCTGCAATTGCTGGCGGATGCGCGCATCCGCCTGCGCAAGCGGCACGGCGGCGTGGATGCCGCTATCGACCGGGTGCCAGCGTCCTTGCTGAGCGATCCGGGTGTCGTCTTCGAACGAGCTCGCTGGCGCCGCCGGGCGGGGATCTGGGAGGGGGCGGCAGAGCTCCGACTCGACAAGAATGCGCCGGATATCGGCAGTCCTGGTCGCTGGTGGGATGAACGCAGCTATATTGCCCGCTACCTGTTGCGCAAGGGACATATCTCTGATGCCTACCGGCTGGCCGCGAGCTATGGTTCCGTGAACGATGCGGACCAGGCCGAGGCGTTGTGGCTCGCCGGCTGGATCGCCTTGCGTTTCCTCGATGACGCCAAGCTGGCTCGAAGTCATTTCGAGAAGCTGCATGCGTCCGTCAGCTACCCGATCAGCGTCGCCCGCGGCGCCTACTGGAGCGGACGCGCGGCGGAAGCGATGGGCGACGGTGATGCGGCGGCACGCTGGTACCGGACCGCGGCCGAACAATCGATGACCTATTACGGCCAACTGGCCGCCGCCCGGGCCGGAATACCGGCGCCGCCGCTCGATCCCGTGCCGCAGGCTGACATCGACCCGGCCACCCGCGCCGCCTTCGCCGACGAGGATCTCGCGCGTGCCGCCCGCTATGCATCGGCTTTGAAGGATGCCTGGCCGCTTCGCCAGCTGGTCGAACAGCTCTTCGACCGGAAGCCGGACCTGGTGCACCGCAATCTCACGGCGTCGCTGGCCGTCCGCCTCGGACGGCCTGATCTAGGTGTGCGCCTCGCCAAGCTGGCGATGCTGGACGGGCAGGTCCTGGCGGAAAGCGGCTATCCGCAGGTTCCGGTTCCGAATGACGGCATGTCGGTCGAATCGGCCCTGACTCATGCCATCATCCGCCAGGAAAGCGTGTTCGATGCCGAGGCCCGCAGCCCCGCCGGTGCGCGCGGTCTGATGCAATTGATGCCGGCGACCGCCCGCGAGGTGTCGCGGTCGCTGAAGGTTCCTTACGGAATCGACAAGCTCACGGACGCGGATTTCAACATGCGCCTCGGACGGGCCTATTTCTCCAGCCTCCTGAAGGATTTCAATGGCTCCTACGTCATGGCGATCGCCGGCTACAATGCCGGTCCACACCGCGTGAAAGGCTGGGTCGGCGAGTTCGGCGACCCGCGCAGCCCGGACGTCGACCCGATCGACTGGGTTGAATCGATTCCCTTTTCCGAAACGCGAAATTACGTCCAGCGCGTCCTCGAAAACCTGCAAGTCTACCGTCATATCATGAACGGCGTTGACCTCGCGGAATCCCTGCCCGACGATCTCAGGCGCGCCTGCGCGCCCTGCAACTAGACGAAGTATCCGGGAGACAAGCCGATGCCGACGATCCAGACGGATATGGAGGCCTGCGTCTTCGACGCCTACGGAACATTGTTCGATGTCGCCGCCGCCGCCCGGCGGTGCCAGGCCGACCTCGGCGACAATGCCGCTCCACTGGCGCAGATCTGGCGCACCAAGCAGCTCGAATATACCTGGCTCAGAAGCCTGATGGGCGCCTATGTGGATTTCTGGCAGATCACCGGCGACGGCCTCGATTTCGCGCTCGAGACGCTCGGCATCGACAATCCGGCGCTGCGTGAGCGCCTGATGCAGCTCTACCGCGAACTGGATGCCTACCCGGAAGTGCCCGATGTGTTGAAACAGCTCAAGGCCGCCGGGCTCAAGCTCGCAGTGCTGTCCAACGGGTCGCCTGACATGCTGAACGCGGCCGTGTCGCATGCCGGGCTGGACGGTCTGCTCGATGCCAGCCTCTCGGTCGATGACCTCGGCATCTACAAGCCGCATCCGAGCGTCTACCAGCTCGCGGTCGACCGGCTCGGCGTATCTGCGCCATCGAAGATCGCCTTCATGTCCTCCAATGCCTGGGATGCTGCCGGGGCCGCGACCTACGGTTTCCGGGTAAACTGGGTCAACCGGTTCGGCCAGAAGCGCGAACGGCTGCCTGACGGGCCGGAGAACGAACTGAACGACCTGCGCCAGCTACCCTCCATCCTGGGCGTCAGAACATCCTGAGCCTTTCCATTCGATAATATCCTGCCGGAGACCGAGCGTTTCATGACCACGCAAACCGAGACCTTCCCGCCTGTCCGCAACGATGCCCGTACGGCACCGCCGCCGCTGCCCGCGGGCGCGCCGACGCCGGACGATGTCAAGGCCGCCCGCAAGCGGATCGAGGGCGCCGCCGTGCTTACCCCTCTCCTCTTCTCACCGTTCCTTGACGAGATGGTTGGCGGCAGGCTGCTGGTGAAGGCGGAACCGCTGCAGCGGACGGGCTCGTTCAAGTTTCGCGGCGCCTACAACAAGATCTCCCAGATTCCGGAACGCGACCGGGCGCGTGGCGTTGTCGCCTTCTCGTCGGGCAACCATGCCCAGGGTGTTGCCCATGCCGCCCAGATTTCGGGGATCAAGGCGACCATTGTCATGCCGGCGGATGCGCCGGCGATGAAACTGGCCAATACCAGGGCCTATGGCGCCGAGGTCGTCACTTACGACCGCTACAGCGAGGACCGCGAGCAGGTGGCCGCCGCCGTGCTGGAGCGCACGGGCGGAACATTGGTGAAGCCGTTCGACGACCCCGACATCATCGCCGGCCAGGGTACGATCGGATACGAGATAGCCGAACAATGCGCGGCCCTCGGCGTGATGCCGGACCAGGTTATCGTTTGCTGTGGCGGTGGCGGTCTCATCGCAGGATGCTCGACGGCGATTTCCGATGCGCTGCCGGGAGTGCCGGTCTACAGCTCTGAGCCGTCGGGTTTCGACGACACCGCGCGGTCACTGGTGGCAGGAGAGCGTCTCGACAACGACCCGGCCAACCGGTCCGTTTGCGACGCGCTGCTGGCCGAGCGGCCGGGCGTTCTTACCTTCGCCGTCAATTCACGGCTGCTCTCAGGGGGGACGGTGGTAACCGACCGCGAGGCTTTCATCGCCATGCGGCATGCATTCGAGCGTCTCAAGCTGGTGATCGAACCGGGCGGCGCGGTGGCGCTCGCCTCGGCGCTGTTCGCCCGGGTTCCCACGGCGGGGCGCACGACGGTTGTCGTCGCCTCCGGTGGCAACGTGGATGGTGAGATGTTCAGCCGCGCCTTGGCGGCTGTCTGATTTCAGGCGTTGACGGCTTCCGATGCCGGCTTCTCGGTTTCGGAAACGATCAGGTTGATCTTCCCGTCTTCCGGCTTGTCGTCCATCTTGCGCTTGGCCTTGTTGGTGTCTGTAACGGATGTCATGCGCTTGCAATGGCCTTCCAGCAGGGCGCCGGGCTCGATCGCGAGGGATTCGTGGATGACGTCGCCGCGGACCCGGGCAGACTTCGCCAGGAACACCGATTTGGCACGAATCTGGCCGTTTACCGAGCCGTGGACGCGGATGGTCTCGGCATCGATCTCGCCGGTAACCGAGCCGCTCTGACCGATGGTCAGGGCATGCGCGGTGACGTCACCGGTAACGGCGCCGTCGAGCTGAATCTCGCCTTCGCTGATGAGATTGCCCTGAACCTTCAGGTCGACCGAGATGATCGACGGCACCGACGATCGCGTCGCCACCGACTGCGAGCCCTGGGGCTCCTTGCTATTCTTTGAAAACATGCCGTCCGGCCTCAATGAATTTCATCGGATCCTGCGTCTCTCCATCCACCAGCACTTCGTAGTGCAGGTGTGTTCCGGTGCTGCGTCCGCTGCTGCCCATCTGTCCGATGGCCTGACCGAACTCTATCTCGTCGCCGGTTTTCACCAAAGCCTTGTACAGGTGGGCGTATCTGGTCATCACGCCGTATCCGTGATCGACCTCGACCACGCGTCCGAAGCTCGATTTCCAGCCCGCGAAGCTTACCGTGCCCGCAGCGGTGCTGTAAATCGGCGTCTTGAAATAGGCGGCATAATCGAGCCCGCCATGCATCGCCCAGCGACCGGTGACCGGGTCACGGCGCTTGCCGTAGGTGCTGCTCAGCCTGCCGGTCTTCACCGGAACGGCGAGCGGCATCCGCTCCAGCACGGCGTTCAGTGCATCCCAACGATTCATCTGGAACTCGAACGCATAGATGGAAGCCTGAAGGACCTGCTTTTCGTCGGCCTTCTCCATGTCGATCTCGACCAGCGGGCCACCCTGGCCGAGCGGTACGTCGGTGCGGGAGATCATCCGGTTGACGTCGACACCGGTCATCGCGATGACGGTTTCCAGCCGGTCGATCTTCTCTTCCGAGCGCGCGCTGAACTCGCTCATCATCGCGAGCTGCGTGCCGTGAATTTCCTGCAGGCGTTCCTGCAGACCGGCCACCTGGCCTTGGATCCGGTCGAGTTCGAGACGGGCAACGTTGCGTTCGGAGGTCACCCGGCGCAGCTCGCTCTCGACCGATACCAGGTTGTCCTCGAGGCTGTATTTCTGGTTCGAAATACCGTTGAGGCGTTGCTCGAGAGCCGAAAGCTGCGAGTTGAGCTGTTCGCGTTGGGTAAGGACCTGGCTCCGCTCGCGCTCGGTCTTGCCGAGCTCGTCGCGGACATTGGTCAGGCGTTCCTTAAGGGAATAATTCTGCTTCTCGAGGTTCTTGGCGTGGTCGCGGCTGGCGGAAAGCTGGCGCTGGGCCTCGCGGTTGTTCTGTTCGAGTTCGCGCGATATTCGGGCGATCTCGCGCTGCGAATTGGATATCTCGTCGAGGAGCGACCGGTAGGCCTGGTTGCCGCGGGCGATCTCGATCTCCTTCGCCAGCACGATGCTGTCCTGACGATAGAACTGGTAGGTTGAATAGCCTGCCCAGGAAATCAGGCCGGCGAACAGGATAACAACGCCTTTCTGGAACCAGGGCCGTACCTTGAGGTAGCGAACCCGGGTCTCAGTCCTGAGGATGATTTCGCGTTCCGGAAAAATCCGGTCGAGAAGCCCGCGCTCCTCTGACTCTCCGTCGAAGGTTTCCGGATCGAAACCACTCATGCTGAACGTGCCCTTCCCACAAGCGACCGGCAGGTCGAATGAACGTATCAAACCGTATTGCGGCGCATTCATGGCCGCCGACGGTGATCTGACGTTTTCTGGTAGACGACCCTCGCCGACCGACCGAAGGCACGGCGGCATCCCCCGATACCGGACTCCGCGCCCTATTTCATTGCGGACGACCGTAATCGGTCGGCATTATTGATTCAAGTGGGCTTGATGTTTTTTTAACCATCCTGATGGAGGTGACGTGTCCGAACTGTCGAATTTCACCGGACGGGCAATCGCCACCTGGTTCGGTTCCGGGCTGTTACCCAAGGCCCCTGGCACCTGGGGCTCGCTCGCGGCACTGCCCTTCGCCTGGGT
>JAVKCR010000089.1:0-5871 GCA_040222645.1 Rhodospirillales bacterium | reverse complement strand
GGATCGCTTCCATGCACCGGTCAGCATGTTGAATCCGTTGCCGGAATCGCTTCCCGGGAGGCGTGCGGTGCTGGCCGCGAACATGGAAACGGCGCTGAACGCAATCTGGGATTCCGGCGCCGGCCCGGGCGACCGCATCCTCGTCGTCGGCGCGGGCGCGCTCGGTCTGCTGATGGCGTTTGTCCTTGCCGCCCTGCCGGGAGCGGAGGTTTCGGTTGCCGACCCCGACGGATCCCGGGCGCCCGTTGTGACCGCGTTCGGCGCCCGTTTCCTCGGCCGCGAGACCCCGCGGGACGATCACGATGTCGTGTTTCATACCAGCTCGAGCGCCGCCGGTCTCGCGACCGCGATCGCCGCCGCCGGGCGCGAGGCGACCATCGTCGAGGCGAGCTGGTACGGCGCGGGCAGCGTGCCTGCGCCGCTCGGCGGGCGCTTCCATTCGCACCGGCTGCGGCTGGTTTCCTCGCAGGTCGGCGCCATTCCGGCTGCCCGTGCTGCCCGCTGGGACTTCCGGCGCCGCATGCAGACCGCGCTCCGCCTGCTCGCCGACGACAGGCTGGACCTGCTGATCACCGCGGAGGTGGCGTTCGACGATCTGCCGGACCGGATGCCGGAAATCCTTGCGTCCGGCGCCCCCGGCATAGTAACCGCCGTTCGGTACGGCTGACCCCTTAACGGAAGTCCAGGGACAATGTATTCGCTCACCATCCGCGATCACATGATGATCGCCCACTCGCTGGCCGGCGAGGCCTTCGGCCCGGCCCAGAATCTTCATGGCGCGACCTATGTGGTCGACGTGACCTTTTACCGGCCGGACCTCGATTCCAACGACATCGTCATCGATATCGGGCTCGCCACCGACGTGGTGAAGGAGATGCTCGGCCGCCTCAGCTACCGCAATCTCGACGAGCACGAGGATTTCCAGGGCAAGCGCTCGACGACCGAGGCGCTGGCGAAATGGGTGTTCGACCGGATGGCCGAAAGCGTCGCCAACGGCCGGCTCGGCGGGGAAGCGACAGGCGTCCGCCGCATCGGCGTCGTGCTCAACGAAAGCCATGTCGCGAGCGCCGGGTTCGAGGCGGATATCTGACCCGCCGTCCGGCCGGCCCGCACCATGCCCGCCTTCCATTTCGCCGTACCCGGTGACATCGAGAGCCTGACCGGTGGCTATGCCTATGCCCGGCGGGTCATCGCCGAATGGGCGGCGGCGGGGCCGGAAACCGGGTTCGTCAGTTTGCCCGGCGGTTTTCCGTTCCCGGACGGCGGGGTGCTGGACCGGACATTCGACAGTCTCACGGCGCTGCCGTCCGGTGCGGCCGTGCTGGTCGACGGGCTCGCCTACGGCGCCCTGCCGGCGGAGCGTCTGGCCGCGCTCGATCTCCGGCTGGCGGCGCTGGTCCACCACCCGCTGGCGCTGGAGACGGGCATTGCCGAGGCCGACCGCGAGCGGCTCCATCGCAGCGAGCGCGCGGCACTGAAGCTCGCCCGGCATGTTGTCGTGACCAGCCCCGCCACCGCCCGGGAGCTCGGGCGCGCCTACGATGTCGCGGCGGACCGGATCACGATCGCGCTGCCCGGCGTCGATGCGTCGGGTCGCGCGGCGGGTTCGGGAGCGGCGCCGCATATCCTGTCCGTCGGCACGCTGACCCCGCGCAAGGGATTCGACGTGCTGGTCGCGGCGCTGGCCGGCATCCGCGATCTCGGCTGGACCTGCACCATCGCCGGCAGCCCGGACCGGCATCCCGCGACGGCGGCCGCCATTCGCGCGGCCATCGCGCGGCATGGCCTGGAAGGCCGCGTCCAACTGGCGGGCGAGGTCGCGGCCGCTGACCTCGCCGCTTGCTATGCCCGGGCCGATCTCTTCGCGTTGGCCAGCCGCTACGAAGGATACGGCAT
The DNA here is from genome assembly GCA_040222645.1 of Rhodospirillales bacterium. Lineage (GTDB taxonomy): Bacteria > Pseudomonadota > Alphaproteobacteria > Rhodospirillales > HT1-32 > HT1-32. The sequence continues at coordinate 3,975 of JAVKCR010000089.1, read as the reverse complement.
GGTTTTCGCCGAGGCGCTGGCGCATGGACTGCCGATTGTCGCCTGTGACGCGGGCGCGGTTTCTGATACGGTGCCGGCGGAAACCGGAATACTGACGCTGCCCGACGATCCCGCCGGGTTCGCGGCTGCGCTTCGGCGGCTTGTCGGTGATGCCGATCAACGCCGCCGGTTGTCTGATGCGGCTTGGGCACATGCGGCGACATTGCCACGCTGGCCAGATACGGCGCGGCGGATCGCCGATGCGATGGGGGAGTTTGTCTGAACATGGGCGGATTTTCGCCGGAATGGCTGGCTCTGCGCGAACCGGCCGATCTTGTCGCGCGGTCACCGGTCGTGCTGCAGGCCATGCGGGACGTCTTCGCCGGGCAAACCCTGTGCAAGGTCTGCGACCTCGGCTCGGGAACCGGCTCGTCTGTCCGGGCCTTTGCTAGCTGGCTGCCCCGGCGGCAGGAATGGCACCTGCTCGATCATGACAGCGCCAATATCGCCGCGGCACACAAGGAACTCGCCCGCTGGGCGGAACGCTCGAGCATGGAAGGCGACCGGATGCTGCTGAAGGGGCAGGGGCGGCTGCTCGCCGTTCACTTCGCCACGGTCGACCTCGCCGGCGGCGAAGACTTCATTCCCGAGGGCGTCGATCTGGTTTCCGCCTCGGCCTTGTTCGACCTGGCCTCCGCGGAATGGCTGGACCGGCTGGCCGAGCGAATCGTCACGCGCGGCCTGAGCCTGCTCTCAACGCTCAATTACGATGGCGCGATGCAGTTCAAGCCGGCCGATCCGCTGGACGGTTCCGTCGTCGCGGCCTTCAACCGCCACCAGGCCGGCGACAAGGGGTTCGGCCCGGCGCTCGGCCCGAAGGCCGGCGAATACCTCGCGGAAAAACTGGAGTCGCTTGGCTACAAGGTCGTGACCGCAACCAGCCCCTGGTGGATGGGGTCGGCGGATGCGGGCCTGAAAGCGGCGACCTTCGAGGGCGTGGTTACCGCCGTGGCGGAGACCGGCGCGGTCGACCCCGCCGGGCTGGATCGCTGGGCCGCCCTCAGGCGCGGCAACCTGGCGGAAATGACGGTCGGTCACATCGACCTGTTCGCCACGCCCGCCTGACGGGTCAGTCGCGCCGGCCGGGCAGCATCCGGAACAGCAGGCCATCCTTCCTGATGAAATGATGATGCAGCGCCGCGCCGATATGCATCACGGCCAGCACGCCGACCGCGATGCCGGCCCAGCCGTGGATGGCGAGGACGAGTTTCGACATTTCCCGGTCCGCACCGGCGATTTCCGGCAGGGTGAACAGGCCGAAGACCGAGATCTGCGCCGGGAACATGTTGGTGCCGATCCAGCCGCCGAGCGGCACCGCGATCAGCAGCACGTAGAGCAGCAGGTGCACCGCCGCGGCGGCATGGACCTGCAGGGCCGGCATCTTCGCGTCGAGCGGCGGCGGGCGGTGGAACAGCCGCCACAACACCCGGATGATCATCAGGCCGAGGATCAGCGCCCCGAATGACCGGTGCAGGTCGAACAACTGGTTCTGCAGCGGCCCGGAACCGACCCGCAGCATGGCGAGCCCCATCGGGATCGCCGCCAGCACCGCGATCGCGACAGCCCAGTGCAGAATTTTCGCGACGCCGTCATAGCTGTCATGTCTGCTCATCGAAGTTCCCTTTCTCGCCGGTCGAACGCGCAATCCACCAGGAAATCGCCCTCGGGGAGTTTATACGTGGTGACCCGCGGACGGATAGCCTCCTCTAGCGTGTCGATATCCGGCAGCGCAAGGCCGGCGGGGCCGGAGCCGATGATCATCGGGCCGAACAGGATATGCAGCCTGTCGAGCATGCCGGCGGCGATGAAGGCGGAAACCGTGAAGGCGCCGCCCTCGACCAGCAGCGACCGCAAACCTGCCGCGGCCAGGGTCGCGACGATGCCGTCCGGCGACAGCCTGCCGGTATGGTCTGACGGTGATTCGAGCAATTCGACCCCGTCCGGCAGGGGCGCCCGGCGATCACGCCGGTCGCGGCAGAGAACAATCCTTCGTGATCCGGGTGTGGCGAGACAGGTTTCCTCGCCTGTCAGTCGACCGCCCGGATCGATCACCACCCGGGCCGGGTCCGGCCCTTTCGCGAGGCGGACCGTCAACCGGGGATTGTCCGCCAGGGCGGTGCTGACTCCAACGATTACAGCGTCCGTGAGCGCCCTCAAACGATGCAGATGGACAAGTGCCCCCGGACCGTTGATATAATGCGAATGACCGGTGAGCGTGGCTATCCGGCCGTCCAGGGACTGACCCAGCTGAGCAATCACAAAGCTGTCAGTGCCGGTACCCCCAGCTACGCAAGGGCCATACAAAGGCCAGAGGGAATTGTCCTCGAGTTTACGATTACCGGTGAAATCACGACGTGCCGCCACTATCTCGTTCCAAGGTCGTTCATCCGACCAGCGTTCCGCGTTCAACATTGCAATAGAGCCTGCAGTGACAACCCTGATTCATCCTATGCCTGTCCCCAGCATCGTCGTTGGCCAGAGTGGCGAACGTCATGATCCGCCCGCAGCGGCGGAAATTGCAACACTGGCGGGTGATCCCGCCCGGCTGGCGGTCGAACGCTGCATTGCCGAACTGCGCGCCGCGCGCCCGGTGCTGCTGACCGACGAGAAGGGCGACCGGTGGGCGCTTGCCGCGGCGGAAACCGCCGACGTCGACCTGCTGTCGTTCTTCCGGCGATCGCCGGGCGGGGCGCTGGTGCTCAGCCCGACGCGGCTCCGCTATCTCGGCCGGATCACCGACCTGCCGCTCGGCTTCGACATATCGGGCTGGAGCGACCGGCAGATTGCCGATGCCTGCGTGGCGGAACAAGCCGCCCTGCCGTCGGAGATCGTCGCCATCGGCGCCGCCGGGATACCGGCCATCGACCTGGTGAAGCGCGCCCAGCTGGCGCCGGCAGCCCTCGTCGCGCCGGTCGCCGCCGGAGACGCTGCCGGGCTGATGACGGTCGATGCGGCGTCGATCGCGGCCTTCCATGACCGGGTCGCGGAAACCCTGACCATCGCGGCGCGCGCCCGGGTGCCGTTGCTGGATTCCCATATCACCGACTTCGTGGTGTTCCACGGCGGCGACGGGCTCAAGGACCAGGTCGCCATCGTCATCGGCGACCCGGACCCGTCGCGCCCGGTACCGGTGCGCCTGCATTCCGCCTGCCTGACGGGAGACCTGTTCGGCAGCCTGAAATGCGATTGCGGCGAGCAACTCCGTCTGGCGATCCGCAACATCGCCGATATCGGCGGCGGCGTGCTGCTGTACCTCGACCAGGAGGGGCGCGGGATCGGGCTGCGCAGCAAGATCCGCACCTACCGCCTGCAGGAGGACGGTCACGACACGGTCGAATCGGACGCCATCCTCGGTTTCGGGCCGGACGAGCGGCGCTACGCCATCGCCGGGCGCATGCTGACGCTGCTCGGGCTCCACGAGATCGACATGCTGACCAACAATCCGGACAAGATCGGCGCCATGGAACGGGCCGGCCTCGTCGTCAGCGGCAACCAGCGCCTCCTCGGCACGGTGAACGCCCACAACCGGAAATATCTCGCGACCAAGGCGGCGAAGGCCGGGCACCGGCTCGAATCCCTTCAACTTACCGGAACCTTCTGAACCGGATCAGCCGCGGCGGAAGCCTTTCGCCGCGGCCATGTCCGCGACCAGCTCGGCCAGTTTCGCCGTGGCATGGTCGAGCAGGCGGGTGCCCAGCTCCCGGCTCGCGCGCTCCGGCCAGCCGATCCAGCCACCCTCCGCGATGTCGCCCGTCTTCCAGCCCCAGTTGACCGGGCCTGCCGGGTAGAGCAGGTCGCCGCGCGCGATTGCCGGCGGGTTGGCGCGCGCCTTGTCCATGGTCACGTCGGCGGGGGCGATGGCCAGCATCAGCGACGTCTCCAGCCAGCCGCCGTGGATGTCGGCGGCGATGTCGCCCGGCGCATTGATGCCCTCGG
>JAVKCR010000088.1:0-2680 GCA_040222645.1 Rhodospirillales bacterium | reverse complement strand
AACAGGGTGCGGTCCGGCACCACCAGTACGCCCCGCCAGTAGCGCTCCAGGGTCTGGCGCGGCGGCGGCCTCAGCCAGCCGAAGCCACCGCCGTCCAGGATCGCGCTGTCGGTTGCGTCGCAGAGATCATGCAGGTCCGGATTGCTGATCTCGGCCACCAGTTCGACGAAGGGCTGGACCATGCTCACGCCGCCCAGCCGAGGAAATTGGCGAGCAGACGAAGCCCCGTCTTCTGGCTCTTTTCCGGGTGGAACTGCACGCCGACCATGTTGTCGCGGGCGACGATGGCGGTCAGCTTGTGGCCGTAATCGACCCGGGCGGCGATGGTGTCGGGATCACGGCAGTCGAGATGGTAGGAATGCACGAAATAGGCATGGGAGCCGCGCTCTATCCCGGCGAGCACCGGGTGCTCCGGCGCGAGGATCTCGAGATCGTTCCAGCCCATGTGGGGCACCTTGAGCGACGAATCTTCCGGCGCGATGAAGACGCAATCCGCGTCGATCCAGCCGAGTCCCTCGTGGGTGCCGTATTCGAGGCCGCGGGTCGCCATCAGCTGCATGCCGACGCAGACACCGAGGAACGGCTTTGCATCCTGCTCGACCGCCTTGCGCAGCGCATCCACCATGCCCCCGACCGCATCGAGGCCGCGGCGGCAATCGCCGAAGGCGCCGACGCCCGGCAGCAGGACATGGCTGGCGCGCCCGAGATCGGCCGGGTCGGACGTGACCAGCACCTCGCAATCGAGATCGCCTTCACGGACCACCCGCTCACAACTCTTGGCGGCGGAGCGTAGGTTGCCCGAGCCGTAATCGATGATCGCGAGACGGCGCGTCATGCGCCGGTCCCGCTTTTGGCCGCCCAGCGCCAGACTGCCTCGTCCGCATCCTGGCTGGTGACGACGCTGTCGAGACGCCAGCCGCGGCGTTCCGCCTGCCAGCGGCGGATATCGTTGGCGACCAGCCCGACCAGGGCATAAAGGCCGAAGGTTATGACCAGCCGGGCGGACGGCGCCACACCGGCGAGTTCGAGGGCGACCGACACGGCGACCAGCACCAGGAACAGGGCGGCGGCCACCAGCCAGAGCCGGTGCCAGAGCGCCCACAAGAAGGTGAAGAAGAAGGCCGGCCAGCAGAACCCCTCGCGGATCGGCAGCGGATCTGCCTTGCCCGGCTCGTCCGGCGGCAGGTGAATGGTGAAGACGTTCATCGCGTACCGTCCGTCAGAGCGAGCCGCCGAGCACGCCCTTGGTCGAAGGCACGGCGTCGGCCTTGCGCGGGTCGATCTCGATGGCCTGGCGCAGCGCGCGCGCCAGCGCCTTGTAGCAGCTCTCGACGATATGGTGGTTGTTCTCGCCGTAGAGATTCTCGACATGCAGCGTGATGCCGGCGGACTGGGCGAAGGCCTGGAACCATTCCTTGAACAGTTCGGTGTCCATGTCGCCGAGTTTCGGGCGGGTGAAGGCCACCTTCCAGATCAGGTAGGGCCGCTTCGAGACGTCGAGCGCAACGCGGGTCAGCGTCTCGTCCATCGGGATCAGCGCCGAACCGTAGCGGGTGATGCCCTTCATGTCGCCGATGGCGCGCGCGAAGGCCTCGCCGACCGCGATGCCGACATCTTCCGTGGTGTGGTGGAAATCGATATGCAGGTCGCCCTTGGCCCGGATGGTCAAATCCATCAGGCTGTGCCGCGAAAGCTGTTCCATCATGTGGTCGAGAAAGCCGACGCCGGTCGAGACGTCGTATTTGCCCGACCCGTCGAGATCGATCTCGACGGTAACCTCGGTTTCCTTGGTCTTGCGCTCGTAGGAACCCTTGCGCATGGCGGCATCCTCCGTGAATCGGGCGCGGTATAGCAGCATAGCGGGGCCGCGGAAAGGCCGCTGCGCTTGACCGCGCCGGTTATCGGCCCACATTGTGGCTGCAAATCCTTAAACCAGACTTTCCGGACATCAACGATGCGCGACGACGGCCCGATACCGATGCATGGCACCACGATCCTCTGCGTACGCCGGGGGGGCAAGGTGGTGCTGGCGGGCGACGGCCAGGTCAGCCTCGGCGACACGGTGGTCAAGGCGAACGCCCGCAAGGTGCGCCGCATCGGCGCAGGCGACGCGGTCCTCGTCGGGTTCGCCGGCGCGACCGCCGACGCCTTCACCCTGTTCGAGCGGCTCGAAGCCAAGCTGGAGAAGCATCCCGGCCAGCTGGCGCGCGCCTGCGTCGAGCTTGCCAAGGACTGGCGCACCGACCGTTACCTGCGCCGGCTGGAAGCCATGCTGGCGGTGGCCGACGCCGAGGTCTCGCTGCTGGTCAGCGGCACCGGCGACGTGCTGGAGCCGGAAGACGGGCTGATCGGCATCGGGTCCGGCGGCAATTACGCGCTGTCTGCCGCCCGCGCGCTTGTGGAAGCGACCGACCTCGACGCCGAAACGGTGGCGCGCAAGGCGATGAAGATCGCCGCCGACATCTGCGTCTATACCAACAACAACGTTCTCATCGAAAGCCTATGACCAATTTCTCCCCCCGCGAAATCGTCTCCGAACTCGACCGCTACATCATCGGCCAGCAGGAGGCGAAACGGGCCGTCGCCATCGCGCTGCGCAACCGCTGGCGCCGCCAGCAGCTGCCCGACGACCTTCGTGAGGAGGTGATGCCGAAGAACATCCTGATGATCGGCCCGACCG
>JAVKCR010000087.1:0-6497 GCA_040222645.1 Rhodospirillales bacterium | reverse complement strand
TTCGATGACGTGATGAACGATCAGCGCAAGGTGATCTACGAGCAGCGCCTGGAACTGATGGACACCGACGATGTGTCGGAGACGGTCAGCGACATGCGCCACGATGTCGTCGAAATGCTGGTCCGCCGCCACATCCCCGAGAAGGCCTATGCCGAGCAGTGGGATGCGGAGGGCCTGCAGGCCGACGTGCTCGACGTCTTCGGGCTCGACCTGCCGGTGGCCGCCTGGTGCGCCGAGGAAGGCATCGCCGACGAGGAGATCCGCGAACGCATCATCCGCGAGTCCGACCGACACATGGCGAACAGGGCCGCGAATTTCGGACCCGAGGTCATGCGCATGGTGGAGAAGAGCCTGCTGCTGCAGCTGCTCGACCAGAGCTGGAAGGAGCACCTGCTCGGCCTCGACCATCTGCGCCAGGGCGTGGGGCTCCGCGCCTATGCCCAGAAGGACCCGCTGTACGAGTTCAAGCGCGAGGCCTTCAACATGTTCGAGGGCCTGCTGTCGCAGCTGCGCGAGCGGGTCACCGGCGTGCTCTCGCATGTCCAGCTGCAGGCCGCCCCGACCGAGGAGGAGCTGCGGCCGCAGGAAGAGCAGGAGATGCACGAGGAGCATGAAAGCTTCGACGCGCTTTCCGGCGGCGCCGGCATGGGCGGCATGACGCCGACGCAGCCGCGCGAGGAAGCGCAGGTGCGTGAACCGGTGCGTCACAACGCCGCCGCCGTTATCGACCCCGATGACCCATCGACCTGGGGCAAGGTCCAGCGCAACGCCCCCTGTCCCTGCGGCTCCGGCAAGAAATACAAGCACTGCCACGGATCGGTTTGATGTAGCGATCGCCCACTCTTCCCCCTCCGGGGGAAGTGCCCCGCAGGGGCGATGGGGGCGCCACGGGCTCCGTGCGAAATTGATGCAAGTAACCGCTGTGACTGTGTCTGTCAGTGATAGGCTGCCAGCTTGTCATAAATCTTCCGTGCCCCTTGATGGCCTTGGCTTGCGGCTAGCCCGAACCAGTATGCGGCCACGCGCAGCAGCTGACTGACTTCCCACCCGCTCTTCCCTTCGGTTCCCAGGAAATAAAGATAACCGAGATTGAACTGTGCGTCCGCGTCGCCCCGTTCGGCGTCCAGGATCAGCTGCGGCGGAGCCCCGAGATCGGGATGGTACGGCGCAGCGTGGGACGGCTGAACCTGTCCAGCCGGTTTACTTCTGGCAACGGTTCCGCCGGGAACCGGTCCGCTTCCGTTCGTCTGGCATCCGGTCAACGCCAGAAACACCAGTGTACAGAGGACTCTTCGCACCAACATGTCCCTCCAAGATGAGTGGCACAAACTCTAACAATTGAATTTCCAGTGGCAAAGTTTCATCCCGTGCCACATGGCTCCCCCATCGCCCCTGCGGGGCACTTCCCCCGGCGGGGGAAGAGTGGTTGAACTTGCCGGCCACCACCCCACGCAATGCTGCTCTGCAGCGAAACCGGTTGACTTCACTGCCGAAAGCATGGCACTTCCCCCTCAGCGGCACTCCTGTCGGGTCGATGACCCTGCGCACAGCCAACGGCAACAGGCCACGGCAATGCGGCGCACTCTCCGATATCATCAGGCGTTTCGTCAGGCCGGGTCCCTTGCAGGGCCCGCCGCAAATGCTTGCAATAGTGCCGGCGAACCGGCCACGCCTTCCTGTGTGGATGGCATGGTCGGGTATATCCCATTTACGAAAGAAGAAGACCTATATGACCGGTTTTTCGGGCCTCAACCTGGCCCAACCCATTCTCCGCGCCCTCGAAACCGAGGGCTACACCGAACCGACGCCGATCCAGACGCAGGCCATTCCCGCGCTGCTCGAAGGTCGCGACCTTCTCCGCATCGCCCAGACCGGCACCGGCAAGACGGCGGCCTTCGCGCTGCCGCTGCTCGACCGTCTGTCCTCCAACCGCGCCTGGGCCCGGCCCAATGCGCCGCGCTGCGTCATCCTGGCGCCGACCCGCGAGCTTGCCGGCCAGATCGGCGACAGCCTGCGCACCTACGGCGCCAATGTGAAACTGCGCTCGACCGTGGTGTTCGGCGGCGTTTCCATCCGCCCGCAGATCCGTGCCGTCCAGAAGGGCGTGCATATCCTGGTCGCCACCCCGGGCCGCCTGATGGACCTCGTCCGCCAGGGCCATATCGATTTCTCCGACGTCCAGACCTTCATCCTCGACGAAGCCGACCGCATGCTCGACATGGGCTTCATCGGTGACGTCAAGAAGGTCGCCGCCTCGATGCCGGCGGACCGCCAGACCGTGATGTTCTCGGCCACCATGCCGAAGGAAATCGCCGGCCTCGCCGCCAGCCTGCTCACCGATCCGGTGCGCGTCGAAGTGACCCCGGAAGCCACCACGGTGCAGCGGATCGACCAGCGCGTGCTGTTCGTCTCCAAGGACAACAAGCGGGCGCTGCTCACCGACCTGCTGTCGGACAAGTCGATCAGCCGGGTGCTGGTCTTCACCCGCACCAAGCACGGCGCCGACAAGGTTGTCCGCAATCTCGAACTGGCCGGCATCGCCGCCGACGCGATCCACGGCAACAAGGCGCAGAATGCCCGCCAGCGGGCGCTGAACGGCTTCAAGACCGGCAAGATCCGGGCGCTGGTCGCCACCGACATCGCCGCCCGCGGCATCGATGTCGACGGCATCAGCCACGTCATCAATTACGAACTGCCGAATGACCCGTCGAGCTACGTGCACCGCATCGGCCGCACCGCGCGCGCCGGCGCCGAGGGCATGGCGATCGCCTTCTGCGATCGCGAGGAAACGGCGTTCCTGCGCGATATCCAGAAGACCATCCGCGAGGAACTGCCGGTCGACGACACCCACGCGTTCCACGACCAGTCGATCGCCCTGGACAGCGTTCGCCGGCCCCAGAAACCGGCCCAGCCGAACCGCTTCAAGCGCTTCAAGACCGGTGGCGGTCGCCCGGGCGGACAGGGCGGCAAGGGCAATCCCCAGGCTTCGCGGCGCGCCCGCGCGGCCTGACCGGATGGCCGTTTGCGCAACAGCGCACTGACGGACTAGCATCGAACCCGCCGTTTCCCGAGAGGAAACGGCGGGTTTCGTGTTTCTGCGGGAGTGATCTGATGGCACGCATCATCGGCGGGATCGGGGCGTCGCATACTCCGACCATTGCTTTCGCCAAGGATGCCGGCAAGGGCGGCGACCCGGACTGGGCGCCGATCTTCGAGGGCTTCGGCGCGGTGCGCGACTGGATCGCGGCGAACCGGGTCGACGTGCTGTTCATGGTCTTCAACGACCATATCACCTCGTTCTTCTTCGACCATTATTCCGCCTTCACCCTCGGGGTCGACGATACCTATGTCACCGCCGACGAGGGCGGCGGGGCCAGACGCCACCCGGCCGTGCGCGGCCATGCGGAGTTGTCCCGCCATATCGCCGCCTCGCTGGTGGCGGAAGAGTTCGACATGGCCTTCTTCCAGAAGAAGCCGCTCGATCACGGCCTGTTCTCGCCGCTTTCCATGCTGGTGCCCGAGGACGGGTCCTGGCCGGGCTCGATCGTACCCCTGCAGGTCGGCATCCTGCAGGCGCCGACGCCGAACGCGCGGCGCTGCTACAGGATGGGAAAGGCGCTGCGCCGGGCGATCGAGAGCTACCCGGACGACGATCTCCGCGTCGCCATCGTCGCCACCGGCGGGCTGTCGCACCAGGTGCATGGCGAGCGCTGCGGCTTCAACAACGAGGCCTGGGACGAGCGGTTCCTCGACCTGCTGGAGCACGACCCGGACCAGCTCGCCCAGATGCGCATCGCCGAATATGCCGAGCTCGGCGGCATGGAGGGCGCCGAGGTGATCATGTGGCTGATCATGCGCGGCGCGCTGTCCGGCCAGGTGAAACGGGTCCACCGCGCCACCTACCTGCCCTCGATGACCAACATCGCCACCGTGATCTTCGAGGACCGGGGCGCCGCGCCGACGGCGGCCGAGACGGCGGGCTGGCGGGCCCGGATGGGTGCGGAACTCGCCGGCATCGAGAAGCTGCCCGGCTCCTACCCCTTCACGCTGGAGACCAGCCACCGGGCCTGGCGGCTCAACGACTTCCTGCACCGGCTGGTGAAACCGGACCATCGCCGGCGGTTTCTCGCGGATTTCGACGGCCTCGCGACCGAGTATGGACTGGGTGCGGAGGAACGCCGGCTGGTCGCGGAGCGCGACTGGATCGGCCTGATCCGTTTCGGCGTGATCTTCTTCATGCTGGAGAAACTCGGCGCGGTGGTCGGCGTCTCCAACCCGGAGATGTACGCCGCCATGCGCGGTGAGGACCTCGAGACCTTCCAGAGGAGCCGCAAGGTCGCCATGCAATATTCGGTCGGGGCGGGGAAGTAGAGGACGGGGAGACGTGAGGGGGCGGCTGCAAGGTTCTCTCTCCACGCCGCCAAACGATGTCATCCCGGCGAATGCCGGGAACCTGAGCGCAATTTCACTGCCTGACTATCCCGGGACCCGGCGTTCGCCGGGATGACACCGTAACTAACGGGAATCATTTAATAAATTATCGTCATCCTGACGAAAGTCAGGATGACGCGTCTTACGCCCATCCCTCGCTCCCACGAAAGTGGGAGCCTCTGCGGCGGACCAGGTGACAGCCTCGCGGGGTTCCCACTTTCGTGGGAACGAAGGGAAGGTGTTTACAAGATTGGGGGTAAATGACATCGAAGGTTTCATTCCACTCACCTCGTCTCGAACTTGTTTCAGGACCTGGCGCAACCAGCCCGAGCCTGTCAACGAAGGCTCAATCCAGCCGGTCGGGGTCCTGAAACGCGTTCAGGACGAGGGATGTGGTTACCGGGGAGAATGATGGCAGGGGCACCAGGATTCGAACCTGGGATCGCGAGACCAAAACCCGCTGCCTTACCGCTTGGCTATGCCCCTGTCGCCGAGAGTTTTACGGCGGCGGAGGGCGCCATGCAATAGCCTGCCTCAACCGGGCGTTTGCGCCAGCAGCGGGGCAGGCGCGATCCACCAGTCCGGTTCCGCTTCCATCAGCGCGGCTGCGGTGGCGCGGGCGTCATCCTCGCCGTCGAACAAGGCGAAGCAGGTGGCGCCGCTGCCCGACATCGCGGCGAAGCGGGACGCGGGCGATCGCTTCAGCGTCGCGAGCACCCTGCCGATCACCGGGGCGAGACGCACGGCCGGCGCTTCGAGGTCGTTGCGGCGGGCTGACAGCGCCGATGCAAGGCCGTCGGCGGTGGCGAGCGCACCGGGGGCGGGGCGGGGAATGCCGGTGTAACCGCCGGTTCGCTTGCGGAAGACTTCCGGGGTCGAGAGCGAGAAACGGGGATTGACCAGCACCAGCCAGGACGGGGCGAGCTTGCCGACCGGGCTCAGTTCCTCGCCGATGCCCGCGGCAAACGCCGCCTCGCCGGCGAGGCACATCGGCACGTCGGCGCCGAGCCGGAGCGCGATCCGGGCGAGATCTTCCGCCGGTACCGAGAGCTTCCAGAGCCGCGCCAGGCCGCGCAGCGCGGCCGCCGCATCCGCCGAGCCGCCGCCGATGCCGGACGCCACCGGCAGGTTCTTCTCCAGCCGGATCGCCGCGGCGGGACGCATGCCCGCTTCCGACGCCAGCAGCCAGGCGGCCTTGATGACGAGATTGTCGTTGCTGGCGCCGAGCCCGGCGCCGAACGGCCCGTCGATGGCGAGCCTGATGTCATCCGCCTTGTCGAAGTGCAGGCGGTCGCCGATGCCGGCGAAGGCGATCAGGCTGTCGAGCAGGTGGTAGCCGTCGGCGCGCTTGCCGGTGACATGCAGCCAGAGATTGATCTTGGCCGCCGCGAATTCGGCGACCGCGCCTGCGTCAGCCATCCTTGCCGGTCTTGTCCCCGGCCTTCAGGCCTTCCTTCAGCTTGCCCTCGATAATCTCGACGAGATCGCTCTCCGGCTCCAGCGACAGCGCGCGCTGCCACTGGAAGCGGGCCTCGTGGCGGCGGCCGACCTGCCAGTAGGCATCGCCGAGATGGTCGTTGATGGTGGGGTCGTGCGGCATCAGCTCGACAGCGCGTTCCAGCTGCTTCACCGCGCCGTCGAAATCGCCGACCCGGTAGAGCGCCCAGCCCAGGGAATCGACGATGGCGCCGTCATTCGGGCGCAGCTTGACCGCCTGCTGGATCATCTCGGTGGCGCGTTCGAGGTGGATGCCCTGATCGACCCAGCTATAGCCGAGATAGTTGAGCACGTAGGGCTGTTCCGGTTCGAGGTCGAGCGCCTTGAGGAAATCCTTCTCCGCGCGGTCCCACTGCTTCGACCGCTCGAAGGCGATGCCGCGGGAATAATAGACCCGCCAATGGTCGGTACGCGGCTCGCCAAGCCGTTCGACGGCCCGGTCGAGAACCTCGGCGGCCTCGCTGAACCGTTCCGCCCCGCGCATCACGTTGCCGAGCGCGATCAGCGGTTCCGGGACAGCGGGATTGGCCTGCGCCATGCGCTCGAACTCGGCGACGGAGGCGTCTATC
>JAVKCR010000086.1:0-3890 GCA_040222645.1 Rhodospirillales bacterium | reverse complement strand
GGTCCTGAACGACGCGATCGGCATCGAGAACGGCTACATGACGACGATCCATTCCTATACCGGCGACCAGCGCCTGCTGGATGCGCTGCATTCCGACCCGCGCCGCGCGCGCGGCATCTCGGGCGCCATGATCCCGACTTCGACCGGCGCCGCCAAGGCCGTCGGCCTCGTGCTGCCGGAACTCGCGGGCAAGCTGGACGGCACCTCCATCCGCGTGCCGACGCCGAACGTCTCGGTCGTCGACTTCAAGTTCTCCTCGAAGAGGGAAACCACCGTCGAGGAAGTGAACGAAGCCATCGTCAAGGCCTCGGGTGGCCGCCTGAAAGGCGTGCTCTGCACCAATGACGAGCCGCTGGTCTCCACCGACTTCAACCACAACCCGGCGTCCTCGACCTTCGACCTGACCCAGACCCAGGTCGTCGGCGGCAAGCTGGTGCGTATCCTGACCTGGTACGACAACGAGTGGGGCTTCTCGAACCGCATGAGCGACACCGCGGTCGCCATGGGCAAGCTCGGCTGACCCGGACCATCCGATGAGCCCGCCGCCGGTCACCGACATCGCTGACCTGGCGGCGGCGCTCGCCGCGCTCGACGCGGCAGACAAGACTTCCCTCCCAATCCTGATCTCCCCGCCCGGCGCCGCCGACTGGCTCGGCGTGCCCGTCTTCGCCGAGATCGCCCGGCTGGCACGAACGCGCTCCGGCCGCGCGGCAAGGTTCATCCTGCATTGCGCGGACAACGGCGGGGCCGCGGTCGAGGCGTTGGCGCGCGAGGAAATCGACGGGGTGGTGTTTACGGGGAACGATGCCGCGTTCGAGCGGCTGGAGCGGCTGGCGGGGGCACTGGGGAAGACGGTTCTGAAGGCGTAAACCGCTCCCCCTTCGCCCCTGCGGGGCACTTCCCCCGGAGGGGGAAGCGAAGCGTATATCGCCTCCCCCGCATGCGGGGAAGGTGCCCGAAGGGCGGAGGGGGCTCGCTATACTCTTCTAAGCCACCAGCGACTGCTTGATCGCCGCGATCGCCTCGTCGGCCTTCGAGGCGTCCGGGCCGCCGGCCTGGGCCATGTCGGGACGGCCACCGCCGCCCTGGCCGCCGAGCGCGGCGGAACCGACGCGCACCAAATCGACCGCCGACAGCCGGCCGACGAGATCCTCGGTCACGCCGACGACGATGGAGGCCTTGCCTTCATTGCCGGAAATCACCACGGCGACGCCGGAACCGAGCTGTTTCTTGAGCTCGTCGGCCATGCCCTTGAGTTCCTTCGGCGGCATGCCGTCGAGCACGCGGCCGACGAACTTCACGCCACCGACCTCCTCGGCCTCCGGCCTCGCGGAACCGCCGCCGCCGGTCGCCAGCGCCTTGCGGGCCTCGGCCAGTTCGCGTTCCAGCTTGCGACGTTCCTCGATCAGGCTGGCGACACGCGCCGGCACATCCGACGGCGCGACCTTCAGCGTCGCCGCGACCTGCACCAGGCGGCCTTCCTGCTCGCTCAGGTAATCGAGCGCGGCCTGGCCGGTCACCGCCTCGATACGGCGCACGCCGGCGGCCACCGCCCCTTCGGAGACGATCTTGAAGGCGCCGATGTCGCCGGTGCGCCGGACATGGGTGCCGCCGCAAAGCTCGGTCGAGAAGAACCGGTCGTCGTCGGCGCCCATGGAGACCACGCGCACCTCGTCGCCGTACTTCTCGCCGAACAGCGCCATCGCGCCCTGCTCGATCGCCTCGTCCGGCGTCATCAACCGGGTGATCACCTCGGCATTGGCGCGGACCTGGGCATTGACCTCGGCTTCCACCACCGACGCCTCGTCGGGCTTCAGCGCGATCGGGTGGCTGATATCGAAACGGAGCCTGTCCGGCGCCACCAGCGAGCCCTTCTGGGTGATATGGTCGCCCAGCCGGCGGCGCAGCGCCTCGTGCAGCAGGTGGGTCGCCGAGTGGTTGGCGCGGAGCTGGCCGCGGCGGGTACCGTCAACAGAGAGCTGGGCGGCATCGCCGACCCGGATCGCGCCGTGGCTGACCTTGCCCAGATGGACATGCAGGTCGCCAACCTTCTTCTTGGTGTCGGTGACGGTGACCCGGCCGCCGTCGGCGGTGAAGATCGCCCCGACATCGCCCATCTGGCCGCCGCTTTCGGCGTAGAACGGGGTCTGGTTCAGGATCACCGCGACCTCGTCGCCGTCGCTGGCATCCGTCACCGGTTTGCCGTCGCGCACGATGGCGACGATCTGGCCTTCCGCCTGTTCGGTGTCGTAGCCGAGGAACTCGCTGGCGCCGTGCTTGTCGCGCAAATCGAACCAGACGCTCTCTTCCGCCGCATCGCCGGAGCCGGACCAGGCCGCGCGCGCCAGTTCTTTCTGCTTCTTCATGGCGGCGTCGAAACCGGCGGTCTCGACGCTCATGCCCTTGGCGCGCAGCGCGTCCTGGGTGAGATCGAGCGGGAAACCGAAGGTGTCGTAGAGCTTGAAGGCGACGGCGCCGTCGAGACGGCCGCCCGCGCTCATGTTCGCGGTTTCCTCGTCGAGCAGCTTAAGGCCGCGGTCGAGGGTCTGCTTGAAGCGGGATTCCTCGAGCTTCAGCGTCTCGGTGATCAACGGCGCGGCCCGGCGCAGTTCCGGGAAAGCATCGCCCATCTTGCCGACCAGCGTCGGCACCAGGCGGTGCATCAGCGGGTCCGTCGCGCCGGCGAGGTGCGCATGGCGCATGCCGCGGCGCATGATCCGGCGCAGCACGTAGCCGCGCCCCTCGTTCGACGGCAGCACGCCGTCGGCGATCAGGAAGGAGGATGCGCGCTGATGGTCGGCGTTCACCCGGTGCGAGACCGAATGCGCGCCGTCCGGGTCGGTCGAGGTGGCATCCGCCGCCGCCTCGATGATCGAGCGCAGCAGGTCGATGGAGTAGTTGTCATGGCTGCCCTGCAGGGTCGCCGCGATGCGTTCGAGGCCCATGCCGGTATCGATGGAGGGTTTCGGCAGGCTGACGCGCTCGTCCGGCGTCAGCAGCTCGAACTGCATGAAGACGAGGTTCCAGCTCTCGATGAACCGGTCGCGGTCCTCGTCCGGGCTGCCCGGTGGGCCGCCGGGAATGTGGTCGCCGTGATCGTAGAAGATTTCCGAACACGGGCCGCAGGGGCCGGTATCGCCCATCGCCCAGAAATTGTCCGAGGTCGGGATGCGGATGATCCGGGAATCCGGCAGGCCGGCGATCTTCTTCCAGAGATCGAAGGCCTCGTCATCCTCGTGGTAGACGGTGACCAGCAGGCGATCCTTCGGCAGGCCGTATTCCTTCGTTACCAGGTTCCAGGCCAGCTCGATCGCGAGGTCCTTGAAATAGTCGCCGAAGGAGAAGTTGCCGAGCATCTCGAAGAAGGTGTGGTGACGCGCGGTATAGCCGACATTCTCGAGGTCGTTGTGCTTGCCGCCGGCGCGCACGCATTTCTGCGAAGTGGTCGCGCGGTTGTAGGCCCGCTGCTCGGCCCCGGTGACGACATTCTTGAACTGCACCATGCCGGCATTGGTGAACATCAGCGTCGGATCGTTGCGCGGCACCAGCGGGCTGGAAGCGACGATCTCGTGCCCGTTCTTCGCGAAGTAATCGAGGAAAGTCCTGCGGATATCGTTGGCGCTGGTCATCGCCGCTCAACCTTCTGTGTTCATGGCAAAAACCCGGTAACCCCGACCGGGCCCGGCTTTTTAGATGGTGCGCGGGCAACTGTCCAGAAAGGGGCGGAATCGTGGCGGGCGGAACGGTCATCCCCTGAACGACCGGGTAGATCCCTGACAGACAAGACCGGGAACATTCCTGACACTATTTTTGATCGACCTGCGTTGATTGGCAACGGGTTCTGGCTCTCGGCGGTGCGAAGCTGTGGAAGCGACCGGTCTTGTCGATCA
>JAVKCR010000085.1:0-2487 GCA_040222645.1 Rhodospirillales bacterium | reverse complement strand
GGTGGCGTCGGCAGGGGGCTGCAGCATCTGAATCCACTGCCGTGCAATATCCTCGAAGGGGTTCTCGTCGCTCATCGCCTCACTATAGGGTGCGAAGCGGCACCCCGCCAAGGTCGTTTGGCGGTGCGATAATCGCGTCTTGCATTGCACAATTTTTTGTCCGATGGTTTCATGTCAAGAGCAAGAAAATGATCGGAAACAGGATGGTCGACAGCACCGAGCGAGCCGCGCCGATTACGATCAAGAAATACGCTAACCGGCGGCTCTACAATACCGAGACGAGTTCCTACGTGACCCTCGACCATCTCGCGCAGATGGTGAAGGACGACAAGGATTTCCAGGTATTCGACGCCAAGTCGGGCGAGGATATCACGCGCTCCGTCCTGACCCAGATCATCGTCGAGGAAGAGAGCAAGGGCGGGCAGAACCTGCTGCCGATCAGCTTCCTGCGTCAGCTCATCAGTTTCTACGGCGACAGCCTCGGCGGGCTGGTGCCGCGCTATCTCGAACAGGCCATGGGCAGCTTCGCGACCAACCAGGAGCAGATGCGCACCTACATGGAGAAGGCGCTCGGCGGCATGTTCCCGCTGACCCAGTTCGAGGAGATGAACAAGCAGAACGTCGCCTTCTTCGAGAATGCCATGAAGATGTTCTCGCCCTTCCCCGGTCCCGGGGAGGAAGGCCGGAAGCCGGCCGCACCGGTCACGGAATCCAAGCCGGCCGAGGAAAAGAAGGACGATCTCGACGATCTCAAGAGCCAGCTGGAAACCATGCAGAAGCAACTCGATCAGCTTCTGAAGACCCGCTGATCCCCGCTTATTCCTTCGCCGGCTTGCCGATCGCGGCGAGCGCCGCCAGCGGGTGGGCGCGGCGCACGGTGTCGGTCAGCCTGTCGTCCTGGATATGGGTGTAGATTTCGGTCGTCGCGATATTGGCGTGGCCGAGCATCTGCTGCACCGCGCGCAGATCCGCGTCGTTGGCGACGAGATGGGTCGCGAAGGAATGACGCAGCACGTGCGGCGAGACCCGGGCCGGGTCGATGGCGGCGCGCCGCGCGAGGTCCTTCAGTTCATTGTAGAAGGTCTGGGCGGTTACATGGCCGCTCGTCCCCCGTCCCGGGAACAGGAAACCGGCTGCGCGCGTCCGGCCGGTGGTCGACGGGCGCACCGCCAGCCAGGCCTCCAGCGCTTCGCGGGCCGGTCCGCTCAGCGGCACGATGCGTTCCTTGTCGCCCTTGCCACGGACGGTCAGCCAGCCTTCGTCACGATGTGCGGCGCCGAGCGGCAGCGAGACCAGTTCGGAAACCCGTAACCCGGAGCCGTAGGCCAGTTCCAGCATGGCGACGAGACGGATGTCGCGCGCTGAATGGCCGAGGGCGGCGGTCTCGATCAGCAGGGCGGTCTCGAATTCCGTCAGGTATTTCGGCAGCGGCTTGCCGCGGCGCGGCCCGTCCACGGCGGCGGTCGGGTCGTCCTCGCGCAGCTTCTCGGCAACCAGGAAGCGGTAGAACTGGCGCAGGCAGCTGAGCCGCCGCGCCTGGGTGGTCGCGGCCATGCCGGCGCGCGCCATGACGCCGAGATAGTCGGAGATCTGGTCGCGCCCGATATTGACGATGTCGCGGCCGCGGCCGTCGAGAAAGGCGTCGAAATCCTCGAGATCGCTGCGGTAGGCCTTCGAGGTCAGCCGGGCGGAGCCGCGCTCCGCGGCGATCATGTCGAGGAAGTCGTCGATCTCCCGGCTGGGCGGCACGGGATCAGCTTTCCGAGCCGATGCCCGCGATGGCGGCTTCGAGGGCTATGGCGCGGGCGTCGTCGGCAAGACCCGTCGAGGCCAGCGCATCGACCGCCAGCACCACCGACTGGCCGGGGCTGCCGCCGGGGCCGTGGTCGGCGAGCAGGCGAAGCGCCAGCACGACGGCTTCCGCCACCCGGCGGTTCTCGGCGGCGCGCCGGATCGCGGCGGCGAGATGCTGCGGCGCGACCTCGGCCGGTTCGGTTTCGGTCCAGGTCAGCAACGGGTTCCAGCTTTCGCCCGGCGTCGGCACGCCCGAGGCGTCGAGCAACGGCAGCAGGCGCGCCCGGATGCTGAGATCGGCGCCGGCCCCGTCATCCGGGAACAGCGAGGCGATCTCGGTGGGCGCGGGTACCGGCTTGGTCGCGATCCAGATCAGCGGTCGCAGTTCGCGGGCCAGTTTCGCGGCCTCGTCGCTGACCGGGGCATTGGCTTCCATCAGCCGCACCCAGCTTTCGGCGCTGCGGGCATCGCCCGCGGTCAGCAGCCCGGCGACCGCATAGGGCGCGAACCAGTTCAACGACGGGGTCGGGGCAATGGCCGCGACCACGGGCTGGAAGGCGCGGGCCACCACCAGGTACTGCCAGGGGTCGATCGCGGTCGCGAGGGCGGCGCGCATCAGTTCGGCGCGGGCGGTATCCAGCCCCTGCCGCTGGCTGGCCTGGAACAGCAGGGCGCGGGCGCGCGGCCGGTCGA
>JAVKCR010000084.1:0-8362 GCA_040222645.1 Rhodospirillales bacterium | reverse complement strand
CCTGATGATCGGCGCGCGGCGCGGCTCGCCCCTCGCCTTCGGGCGCGGCGAGGGCGAGATGTATATCGGCTCCGACGCGCAGGCGCTCGCCCCCCTCACCCAGCAGATCTGCTACCACGAGGAAGGCGACTGGGTGGTGATGCGTTCCGGCGAGGCGACCATCTATGACGAGAATGACCAGGTGGTCGACCGCAAGATGCAGGTCACAGCACTTTCCGGCGCGCTGATCGGCAAGGGCAACTTCCATCACTACATGCAGAAGGAAATCCACGAGCAGCCGCAGGTGATCGGGGATACCCTGCACAGCTACCTGAACCCGGCGGAGCGCACCATCTCGCTGCCCGATCTCGGCGTCGATTTCGCCGCCGTGCCGCGCATCACCATGCTGGCCTGCGGCACCTCCTACTACGCCGCCCAGGTGGCGAAATACTGGTTCGAGCAGATCGCCCGCATCCCGACCGAGATCGATATCGCCTCGGAATTCCGCTACCGCGAGGCGCCGATGCCGGCGGGCGGCGTGACCATCTGCATCTCGCAATCCGGCGAGACCATCGATACGCTGGCCGCACTCCGCTACGCCAAGGCGAACGGCCAGACCCTGCTCGCGGTGGTCAACCAGCCGGAAAGCGCCATCGCGCGGGAGAGCCATGCTTTCCTGCAGACGCTGGCCGGCCCGGAGATCGGCGTCGCCTCCACCAAGGCCTTCACCACCCAGCTCACCGTGCTGGCCTGCCTCGCCATCGTCGCGGCGAAGGCGCGCGGTTCCATCGACCGCGCGGCGGAGGCCCGCATGGCCACCGCGCTGACCGAGGTTCCGGCGAAGATCTCGGAAGTGCTGCAGAACGACGAGCGCATCCAGGAGCTTGCCCGCGACATCATGGATGCCCGCGACGTGCTCTATCTCGGCCGCGGCACCTCCTACCCGATCGCCATGGAAGGCGCGCTGAAGCTGAAGGAGATCTCCTACATCCACGCCGAGGGCTACGCCGCCGGCGAGATGAAGCACGGCCCCATCGCGCTGATCGACGAGGCGGTGCCGGTGATCGCCATCGCGCCGACCGACAAGTGGGTCCCGAAGACCGTCTCCAACCTGCAGGAAGCAGCGGCCCGCGGCGGGCGCATCATCTATTTCACCGACAAGGCCGGCGCGGCAAAGGTCAGGGACTCAGCCCGCACCACCATCACGCTGCCCGACGCCGACCCCTTCGTGATGCCGATCCTCTACACAATCCCGGTGCAACTGCTGGCCTACCATGTCGCCGTCCTCAAGGGCACCGACGTCGACCAGCCCCGCAACCTCGCGAAATCGGTGACGGTGGAGTAAGGGCGAGAGAGGAGCACACCACTCTTCCCCCGGCGGGGGAAGAGTGGTGACGTTACCCTCGCGATTCTGCAGCGACCGGGGTAGTCTGCCGCCGGATTTCACCTTCCGCGGGTCCGATTCCATGGCGGCCATCTGGATACATCTGGTTCTCGCGGTGATCGCGCTCGGGCTGGGCACGGCCAATCTCGTCCGCGAGAAGGGAACGCCGGTCCACAGGCTGCTGGGCTGGATCTGGGTAATCTCCATGGCCATCGTCGCCATCTCCACCTACTGGATCAGGGGACTGGGCGACGGCAGTTTCAGCCCCATCCATATCCTCTCCGTCTGGACCATCGTCAGCATGGCGATCGCCCTCGTCAGCATCCGCCGGGGTCGTGTGCAAACCCATGCCCGTTTCATGACCGGCACCATGGTCGGCGCCGCCATCGCCGCGATCCTCGCGCTTGCCCCCGGCCGGTTGCTCAGCCACCTCCTCGGCTACGCGGGATAAGAAGGCGGGGGAAGCAGGGCCCCATCGCGCTGATCGACGAGGCGGTGCCGGTGATCGCCTTCGCCCCCGCCGACCGCTGGTTCCCGAAGACCGTCTCCAACTACAGGAAGCCGCCGCCCGCGGCGGCCGCATCATCTACCTGACCGACAAGGCGGGTGCCGCCTGGGTGAAGGACAGCACCCGCACCACCATCGTGCTGCCAAACGCCGCCCCTTTCGAGCACCCGATCCTCTACACCATCCCGGTCCAGCTGCTGGCATACCACGTCGCAGTGCACAAGGGCACCGACGTCGACCAGCCGAGAAACCTCGCGAAGTCGGTGACGGTGGAATAGGTAGCGAGGCGAGGCAGCACCACTCATCCCCCGCCGGGGGAAGTGCCCCGCAAGGGCGATGGGGGCGCGGTGCGCATGTTGTCTGTTGCGTGATTTCCGATAGCAGAAGATATCACCGGTGACTTTTCTTCTCCCGATATTCAGCGCCAGTCGTTCTTGTTAGAAGTTAACTGATCTGCTTCCATGCAATGGCATGTAGAAATCAAAAATCAACAGATGGAAGCCACTTTTAAAATTTAAATATTATTTATTACTGTTTGAAAAAAACATTCATTTTTTATTTATCCAATGAAAGATGATTTGAGATACTTATTTTCGAAATTCATTCCTGACAAATATATAAATACAAAATAATGTCAAAATATCATTGAATACAATTATTCGCCACAACGCTCAGCCACTGCCTATCTGGAAGTACAACACTAAAATTCAGCAAAGATCCGTATACTCTCGCCAGTCTGGGATCAAATGATAATTTTTCTCCCTCATGGGCAATTAGTAGGTAGGGTATTTTTAATGACACATGGAATGTACTTTCCTTGAGAGTCTGGAATACCAAATTTTCCTTTTGAAAAACATAGGTAACCTCCCCTAGTTTCAGCGACGGGTCATAGCCAAGGTCATTCCGCCAAAACAAAATTCCGTCAGTGTTTTGCCGTGCGAAGTGTTCATTATACTCTGAAAGAAGCAAAAAAGTGCCTCGTTCTCCATATCTGCAGTAAATTCTTACATCAATCGACCTTCTAACACTTTCTCTATAAGTAGTTGTCAAAATCAGACCATTTTTATAAGGCTCCAATTTCCATGGGTCCACACGCGATCCGGAAGTGTCCAATCCATATTGGTCTAGTTCATTTTTCTCAAACCAATACATTTTTTCAGAAGATGTTCCGCTAGCTAAAATAACAACAGCAGGGTCTACCCCCATTTCAACAACATAAAGCAGTGATATACCCACAAGTCTCTGCACAATTTCAGAATCTACACTTTTATTTGCGGTAACACGAAACCGATGAACTCCAAAACTATCCTCATTACCGACCCAACGCTCAACGCCACCCATAAAGGCAAATGCACACGCCGATACACAGACCCCCGGTTCTATTTCCTCAAGATGCGCCAAATCTCCTGATAATGAAACTGTTCTGCCAATGGACGTTGTCGCTCCAGTTTCACGAATTAATCTACCTAGTTCAATTCCTGATAATAAACTTCCTCCAGGAGAATCAAAAACAATCAAATACGGCCTACCATATTCATTTATATATTTTCGAAATATATCAGGAGTATCACTTGTTATTTCGCCTTGAGCCGCAACCCATGCACAGCCATTACAATTGCCGCCATTCCCCGACTGGACGAAGGTCATTTCTTGAGAAAACGCCACTCCAGAAGCAAAGAAGCCAACAATGAAAAAAAATATTGAAAATCTCTTCATTTGTCTCTCCGCCAGAAGCCTACGGCTAACTCAAACGCCAAGAAAAATACAAAAGGGAAACTTAGTCATAATTATTGGCCTATCCTGAGGCACCCAAATTAAATTCTATCTTCGAATGTAAATCAGATCGTACAGGAACCATATCTCATTCCCCTCACACCGGCGACAGATACCCCCGCGGCGTATAGGCCACGTCCTTGCCGTCATGGCGCATCCGGCGGGTCTGGGAGGCGCCGATGAGGAGGATAGTCATCATGTCGATACTGTCCGGGTCGAAGTCCGAGATCGGCACGATGGCGACCGCCTCGTCGGGGCGGCCCAGTGAGCGGGCGACGACGATTGGGGTTTCCGGCGGGCGGTGGGCGCGGAAGATGTCGATGACGGTGCGGATCAGCTCGGTGCGGCGGAGCGAGCGCGGGTTGTAGAGCGCGGTGACGAAATCGCCTTCCGCCGCCGCCTGGATGCGGGCAAGGATGCGCTCGCGCGGGGTCAGCAGGTCCGACAGCGAGACGGCGCAGAAATCGTGGCCGATGGGCGCCCCGGCGCGGGCGGCGGCGGCCTGCAGGGCGGAGACGCCGGGCGCCACTTCCACCGCGATGCGCGACCAGCCCGGCAGATCTTCGCTGTCGAGCAATTCCCAGACCAGGGTGGCGAGCGCGTAGATGCCGGCATCGCCGCTGCAGACCAGCGCCACGCGGCGGCCTTCCGCCGCCAGCTCGATGGCCTTGCGGGCGCGCGCCTCCTCCGCCCCGAGATCGGTGCTGTGGCGGGGTTTGCCGCCGATCAGGTCGGCGACGAGGTCGAGATAGAAGCCGTAGCCGACGATCTCGTCCGCCTGGCGCAGGAAGGATGCTGCCTCCCCTGTCCGCCAGTCCGGGGCGCCCGGGCCGACGCCGACGATGGCGAGATGGCCGCGCGCCTGCCCGATGGTCGCCGGGTCGAGATCGGTGAGCCTCTCGGCGATGGCGATGGTCGCGCGCTTCGACTTCCGCTTGGCGACGACGAGCGAACCTTCCGCCCCGACCGAGGCCAGCGCCGCGCCTTCGGAGACGCCGTGGCAGCCGACTTCCCGGAACACCACGTCGGACGGCGTGGCAAGACGCGGCGTCTCCGCCTCCAGCACCTCTGCGGGCAAGAACCGCGCCGGGACGCCGAGGCGCGCCGCCAGCGCATGCACCGCCGGCTCGTCCGCCTTCACGTCGATGGAGGCGACCAGCGCCACGGATTCCGGTGCAAGCCCGGCCTCCTTCAATACCATCTCGGCAAGCCCGATCAGTTCTTCCGGATCGCAATCCCGTTCGCAACCCACCCCGAGGGCGAGGCGCGGCGGGTGGAAGTTCAGCGTCGCGGAACCGGGTTCCATGGCGCGGGTGGTGACATGGATATGCGCGTCATCCGCGCTCGCCTCCTTCAGCCCGAGCGGGTCGAGCCAGCCGGCCGCCCCGCCCCACTTGCCGATGGTCTCGCCCGCGATGATGCCGGCCATCAAGGCCTTCGCCGCTTCCGGGTTGGCGAGCTTCCAGCCCGGCGGCGGGTCGTCGAGGGCCACGCCATGCAGGATGTCGCCGGCGGTGGTCAGCGCCGCCGCCCCGCCGGTCGCGTCGGCCAGCGCGCGGGCCAGCCGGTTGGCGCCACGATGGCCGCCGAGCAGCGGCACGGCGGTGAGGCCATCGGCGGACATCGCGATCAGCGGCGGCTCGTTCCGCTTGTCGGCGAGATGCGGGGCGACAGCGCGGATCAGGATACCGCTGGCGCAGATCCCGACAATGGCGCGGCCGCCGCGGAACAGGTCCTCAACATGCCCCATCGTGTCGGTGAAGAGATGCTCGGCATCCCGCACCCGGTGGGCGAGGCCGTGCAGCTCGCTGCCCGGGAAGTCCGGCATCAGGCGGCGGGCAAGCGCCGCGCCCTCGGCGGTCAGGGCAACGAACACGGGGGCGTCAGACATCACTCTCTCCCAGCCGCCAGGCGTCGCCCCGGCGATGGACGAGGATCAGCGAGAAATAGGGTGCCCCGTCCTGCGGCGCGTCCGCCAGCGTCAGCACGCGCTCCGTCGGATGGGTGGCGCGCTCCACGTAATGCGCGCTGTCCGCCAGGCCGAGCTTCTCGAGAACGCGGCGTACTTTCGGCAGGTTCCGCCCGATCTTGAGGATGGCGGCGGCTTCCACGGAGGCGAGACGGGCTTCGAGTTCGTCCTCGGGCAGCGTGCCCGGCACCACGGTCAGCACGTCGTTGCGGGCGGCGAGCGGCGCGCCGGAGGCGGCGGCGGCGGCCATCAGCGAGGAGATGCCCGGCACCACGATGGCCGGGTGGTCGGCGGCCAGCCGGCCGTAGAGATACATGAAGGAGCCGTAGAGAAAGGGGTCGCCCTCGCAGAGCACGGCGACGTCGCGGCCGGCATCGAGATGGGCCGCGATCTCCACCGCCGCGTGATCGTAGACGTTCTGCGCCGGGAAGCGGGCGGCGGCGATCGGCATGCGGATGGCGATCTCGATCCGGCCCTCGGGGATATGCGGGGCGGCGATGGCGCGGGCCATGGAATCCCCCCGCTCCGGCGCCGGCCAGGCGATCACGGGGGCGGACTGGAGAATGCGATGCGCCTTCAGCGTGATCAGTTCCGGGTCGCCCGGGCCGACGCCGAGGCCGTAGAGAATGCCGCCGCTCATCGCCGCGATTTCTCCAGCCGCCACTGGGTGACGCCCATCAGCGGCTTCCAGCCATGGTAGGGGCCGACCGGCTCCAGCCGTGCCACGTTCAGGCGCACCAGCTCGCCGCCGAGGGTCGAGTGGTAGCGGGCCATCGCCTGTTCGCCTTCCAGCGTCACCGCGTTGGCGACCAGCCGTCCGCCCGGCTTCAGCGCCTCGAAGGCGGTTGCGACGACGCCCGGCGCGGCGATGCCGCCGCCGATGAAGATCGCGTCCGGCGCCGGCAGGCCGTCGAGCGCGGCGGGGGCCTTGCCCTCGAGGATGCGCAGGCGCGGGGCGCCCAGCGCCGAGGCATTGGCGGCGATGCGCGCCCGGCGTTCCGCCTTCGGCTCGATGGCGATGGCTTCGGCCCGGTCGACGGCGCGCATCCATTCGATGCCAATCGAGCCCGAACCCGCGCCGATGTCCCAGAGCAGCGCACCCGGCGCCGGCGCGAGCGCGGAGATGGTGGCGGCGCGCACCTCGCGCTTGGTCATCTGGCCGTCATGGTCGAACAGATCGTCCGGCAGGCCGGGTATCCGCGAGACCAGCCGCGCGTCCGGCCCGGCGACGAGTTCGATGGCGATGGTGTTAAGGTCGTCGATTTCGGCATTCGCATTCCAGCCAACCGCCGTGCCCTCGACGACGCTTTCCGCCGGCCCGCCCATGCGCGACAGCACGGTGAGGCGGCTCTCGCCATAGCCGAGTTCAGTCAGGCGCTGCGCCACCAGCGGCGGCGTGGTCGCGTCCTCGCTCAGGATCAGCAGGCGCTGGTCGGGGGCGACATGCAGGTTGATCAGATCCGCCGGGCGGCCATGCAGCGTCAGGCAGGTGACGTCATGCAGCGACCAACCGAGCCCGGCGCAGGCCAGCGTGAAGGCGCCGAGATGCGGGATGATGGTCATCTCGTCGCGGCCGAAATGCCGGCCCAGGGTGACGCCGATGCCGTAGCTCTGCGGGTCGCCGGTCGCCAGCACGCAGACCCGGCGGCCGCGCAAGGAGCCGATCCGCTCGACGGTGCGCGCGAGCGGCACTTCCCAGGTCAGCCGTTCGGCCTGGTGGTCGGGCACCAGCGCGTGGTGACGCTCGCCGCCGACGAGGATCTCCGCGTCCGCGATCAGGGTGCGGGCGGCGGGGGTCAGGCCGTCGAGCCCGTCCTCGCCGATACCGATGATGGAAAGCCAGCGTGTCATGTCCTCGGCCTCGCGGTCACCGCGTTCACGGCGGCCGCCGCCATGGCGCTGCCGCCCTTCCGCCCGCGGATGGTGGCGAAGGGGATGTCGGCCGGGCAGTCGGCGATCAGCGCCTCCTTGGATTCGGCGGCGCCGACGAAACCGACCGGGAAGGCGAGGATCGCCGCCGGGCGCGGGGCGCCGTCCTCCAGCATCTCGAGCAGGTGGAAGAGCGCCGTCGGCGCGTTGCCGATGACGACCACCGCCCCCTCCAGCCGGTCGAGCCAGAGTTCGAGGGCGGCGGCGGAGCGCGTGGTGCGCATCTGCTGCGCCATCGCGTAGGCCTCGGAATCCTCCACCGTGCAGATCACCTCGTTCTTCGCCGGCAGCGCACGCCGGATGATGCCGTGCGCGGTCATGTTGCTGTCGACCAGCAGCGGCCTGCCCGACTGCAGCGCCGCCCGCGCGGCCACGCTCGGCCCGCCGCGGAAGACAAGGTCGGTGACGATCTCCGGCATGCCGCAGGCATGGATCACGCGCTCGGCCATGCGATGGTCGTCCGCCGGGACGGCGGAGAGGTCGGTCACGCTGCGGATCTCGGCGAAGCTCGCGCGGTAGATCGCGTCGGGGTCTTTTATGTAATCGTAGCTCATGTCACCCAGTCGAACGGCGCGCCGAGGATCCAGCCTTCCTCGGCTGTAACGGCGCGGATGGTCTCAATATCGGTTCCCGCCGGAGGATCAAACAGACTCTCCAGATTTCCGGAGAAATCGCGTTCCGCGAGCCGCCGGGCCGCCCCCCGCACCTGGCCCGAATCCTTCGGCTCGCCCGGCGGCGGCGGATCGGTAAGCGGCGTCGGGTAGAGTTCGGCGAGGACGATACCCGCTTGCCGGTCCGGCGCCCGCCAGCCGGTCTCGAAC
>JAVKCR010000083.1:0-11734 GCA_040222645.1 Rhodospirillales bacterium | reverse complement strand
TCGCGAAGAGCGGCTCGCCCGGCAGGCGGCGGCAATGCAACGCGAGCCTTTCGAGCTGGTACGCGACCGAGCGCGGATTGGTCTGATCCTTGACCAGCAGGTCTACGACCAGCGGAAATTCGGGCAGCGTCATGTAGCGGGTCCGGTAGGTCATGAAGCTGTCGCACAGCTCTAGCAGCAGGTCGAGCGCAACGGTCAGCCGGACGCCGACCCGCCCGCCATTGTCGAGGGCGGCCGTGGAAACGCTGCGGATCAGCGCCGAATACCAGGTCGCCCGTTCGAGGCGTCGGCCGATATCGAGGAAACGCCAGCCCTGGCTGCGCGTCATGGTTTCCGATTCGAACCCGGTGACGGCGGCAACGCTGGTCAGGCAACTGTTCAGCAGGGTGATCAAGCGTTGGGGGCTGATCTCGTCGGCGACGATCTGCTCCTCGATATTCCGCTTCATGCGATTGATCGTCCGCCACATGTCGTCGGCCAGCCTGGGGCGGAGCAGGTCGGCGGTCATGTGGATGGCCTGGACAAGCGATGGCAGCGAATCCAGCTGTTCCGTATCGCGGCAATGGTTCCAGATCGCGTTCCCGATCTCGAGGCCGAGCGCGGACGGCTTTGTATCTTCCTTGACCTCGATCGACAGGCGGCCGGACAGGAATGGCAGTAGCAGGCCGATTTCTTCCGATGCGTCGAAGCGCCGCTCGTCGATCATCCGGTTCACCGCCTGGCGCAGAAGCCGGCAGAGCGCATCAAGCCGCTCAAGGTAGCGGCCGAGCCAGAAGAAGTTGTCGGCCACGCGCGACAGCAGGGCGACTTCACGGACTTCCTCGCGCACGGCCTGCTGTTTCTGCGGCAGCAGGGTGTAGTAGGTCATCTGGCCGAGCGAGGGAACCCAGGTGTCCTTGGCCATGCCGCCACGCTGCATGGTGACGACCGGGGAATCCGAATCATTGGTGATCCGGGTCAGTCCGCCCGGCATGGCATGCCAGGTGCCGTTGTTCCAGACCAGGAACACGCGAAGGGTGAGCGGGCGCGGCTGCAGCGATTCACCGTCCCAGACAGGCGTATTGGAAAGAGATACGCGCTCCTGGGCGATATAATCGAAAGGGCGGTCATGCAGGGCCGCTTCGAGATCGTAGCGCGTCTCCTGGTCGAGCATCGCCGGCGATACCGGCTGGAACGGCAGGCCAGGCGTAGCTGGCAGGATCGTCAGGCGGTTGAACCTCGCGATCACCTCCCGTTTGGGCTCGGTCTGCCCGCACCACCATGTTGCTACCGAGGGTATCGCGAGATCTTCGCCGAGAACCTTGCGGCTGAGGCCGGGCAGGATCGACATGATCGCGGGCATTTCACCGACACCGCTGCCCAGCGGATTCATGATGGCGACAGTCCGGGCGCGGGCCGCATCGACCAGGCCGGGAACGCCGATCATGGATTCGGAGCGGAGCCAGAGCGGATCGCAGAACGAATCGTCCATACGCCTGAGGATGACATGGACGCGCTCCAGGCCGCCCAGCGTCTTCATGTAGACCCTGTTCTCGCGCACCGTCAGGTCAGCGCCCTCGACCAGGGTAAAGTTGAGATAGCGGGCAAGGAAGGCATGCTCGAAATAGGTCTCGTTGAGCGGACCCGGCGACAGCAGCGCGATGTTCGGGGTGCTGGACGGCGGATCGTCGAGCATGGACGCCAGCTCGCGGGCCGCATCGATGATGCGGGAGAAGAACGGCGCAAGACGTGTCACCCGGCAGCGACTGAAGGCGGAATTGAGCACCTGTGCCGAGATGATGCGGTTCTCGAGGGCGTAGCCGGCGCCGGACGGCGCCTGGGTGCGGTCGGAAATCACCCACCAGCGGCCGTCGGGGCTGCGTGACAGGTCGACGGCATAGAAATTGAGCCAGATATCCCCCGGCGGTTTCGTGCCGTGGCATGACCGGAGGAAGCCGCGGTGGCTGAACAGCATGGCGGCGGGTATGTCCCCGTTCTGCAGCAGCTTCTGTTCGCCGTAGATGTCGGACAGGATGGCGTTCAGCAGACGGGCGCGCTGGGCGAGGCCGGATTCCAGCCGCTTCCATTCCTCGAAGTCGAGCATGAAAGGAACCGGTTCCAGTTCCGCCGGTCGGTAGACCCCCTGGGGGTCGTCATAGACGTGATAAGTTATCCCGTGCTCGCGCACCAGCCGGGCTGCTTCGTCGGCACGTGCCTGCAACTCGCCGGGGCCCATGTCGTCCAGCGATTCTGCCAGGCGCCGCCAATGCGGTCGTGGCTGCTCGTCGGAACCGATGAACTCGTCGAAAACCTGTCCGGTGCGGCTATAACTGCCCAGAATCTTTTGACTATCAGATGTCATTGCTTGCGGACAGAGTTTGAGTGGACAACACTATGGTGACGATTGCCTGGGGAGGCAAACAGTTCAAGGTGGTGTGTCGAACCTGAAAGGCGGGCACCGCCGAGAGAGTTACCGTGGGGGACTTGGTTAGCTTGGAGAGAGCGGCTTTGGACGCTGAATCGATATCTGGCGATCCCTGGGCCGATTACCGGCACGACCCGTTCTGGTGCGAGTACCAGGGGCATGGACGTGTGCCGCTCGACGATCTCGCCGAGCTTTCCCGTCGAATCGGCAATATGAGCCTCGGCGAATTGCGGCGGCGCTCCGGCGACGCGGAACGGGAACTGTTCAATCTCGGCATCACCTTCACGGTCTATTCCGACAACCAGGCCATCGACCGGATCCTTCCCTTCGACGTTGTTCCGAGGGTGATCCGCGCCCGGGAATGGGAGCAGCTTGAAGCCGGCGTCAAGCAACGTGTCGCCGCGCTCAACCACTTCCTCCACGACATCTACCACGACAAGAAGATCCTGAAGGACGGCGTCGTGCCGACCGATCTCGTGCTCGGCAACGAGTACTACCAGCCGGCGATGGAAGGTGTCGCGGTTCGCCACAACGCCTACGTCACCATCTGCGGTACCGACCTGGTGCGTGGCGGCGACGGCGAGTTCTACGTGCTCGAGGACAATGCGCGCACTCCGTCCGGCGTTTCCTACGTGGTTGAAAACCGGGTGATGATGGCCCGGGCTTTCCCGGAACTGATGGCGGCGCTGCCGCTGCGTCCGGTCGATGATTACGGCTACCGGTTGCGGAACGTGATGAACGAACTCGCGTCGCCGGACATTGACGATCCGAGTGTCGTTCTGCTGTCTCCCGGCACTTACAATTCGGCCTATTTCGAGCATATCTTCCTGGCCCGCGAAATGGGTGTGCCGCTGGTCGAAGGCCGGGACCTCGTGGTCGAGGACGATTATGTCTTCATGAAGACCACCGCCGGTCTGCGCCGGGTCGATGCAATCTACCGCCGTATCGATGACGAGTTTCTCGACCCGCTCGCCTTCAGCCCGGACAGCCTGCTCGGCGTGCCGGGCCTGTTCGAATGTTTTCGCAAGGGCAATGTCGCGATCGCCAACGCCGTCGGCACCGGTGTCGCCGACGACAAGGCGGTCTATTGCTACATGCCGCGTATCGTGAAGTACTATCTCGACGAGGAACCGATCCTGAAGAATGTCGAGACCAACATCTGCCGCGAGCCGGATTCACTGAAATACACGCTCGACAATCTCGAGAATCTCGTGGTCAAGCCGGTCGGTGAATCGGGCGGGTACGGCATTGTCATCGGTCCGAAGGCAAGCCGCGGCGAACTCGACGAAGTGCGGGCCAAGATCAAGGCCGATCCCGCCAATTTCATCAGCCAGCCCGTGGTCTCTCTCTCCGTCTGCCCGACCCTGACCGACAGCGGTCTGCAGCCACGCCACGTCGATCTCCGTCCCTTCGCGGTGACCGGTGAATCGACCTGGGTCCTGCCGGGGGGGCTTACCCGCGTGGCGTTGCGCGAGGGTTCGATGATCGTCAATTCATCGCAGGGTGGCGGTTCCAAGGACACCTGGGTGTTGTCCGGCAATGCCTAGCACCATTCTCGCACGCTATGCCGAATCCATATTCTGGCTCGCGCGTTACATGGAGCGGGCCGAGAACCTTGCCCGGATCATGGATGTCAACGAGACCTTCGCGCGCGACAGCCGCGGGGCCCAGAACTGGATGTCGGTCGTCCACCTCTACGGCGACAAGGAGGCCTTCGCCGAGGCCTATCCGGATGGCGACCCGCGGTCGGCCATCGAATTCTATTCGATCGACCGCGACAATCCGAACTCGATCATAAGCGCGGTAACGGCTGCGCGTGAGAACGCCCGGGCGCTCCGGCCGCTGATCAGCACGGAAATGTGGTCGCAGATCAACGTGCTCTTCAACTGGCTCCGGTCGCTGCAGCCGCATGACGTCCGGGGACCCTACCTCTCGACCTTCTGTCAGAAGGTGAAGGAGGGATGCCAGCTTCATACCGGCATCACCGAGGGTACGTTCCATCGCGACCAGGGCTATGTCTTCTACGAGCTCGGCAAGTTCATGGAGCGGGCAGACCAGACCACCCGCGTACTCGACATCAAGTATCACCTGCTGCTGCCGAACCTGGGCGACGTCGGATCGCCGCTCGATGTCAGCCAGTGGAACGCGCTGCTGCGGTCGGTAGCCGGATATCATGCCTTCCGCAGGTCCTATCCGCGCGGCATGACGGCCGCCGATGTCGCCGAGTTCCTGTTGTTCAACCGGGGCTTTCCGAGATCGGTCACGCTTTGCGTGCGTCGGGCATACGAGATGCTGACGATACTGCGAAGCCAGTACGGCCTGGTGCGCGGGTCGCAAACGCTGGAGCGCGCGGATGACCTGATGGGACGCCTGCTTGCCACCCAGATCGATTACGTGATTGGCCACGGTCTGCACGAGTTCCTCGATAACCTTCAGCTCGACCTGATCGACCTGACCGCCTCGATCGGACATGATTTCTTCTATGCCGACTATTCGGTGAAGGAGACCGGCTGACGCGGCGGCAGCCGGCCGGGCGTTAGCCCTGATAGCCGGCGATGTAGTCGGTTGCCGCCGACGCTTCCAGCGGACGCGAGAAGAAGTAGCCCTGGCCGAACTCGCAGCCGATGCCGCGGATTTCGGCAAGCTGGATTTCCGTCTCGATACCTTCCGCGACGACCGACAATCCAAGATTGTGGGCCAGCCCGGCGATGGTGCGGATCATCTCCCGGTCATTGCCGCCCGGGCTCGATGCCTGGACAAAGGACTTGTCGATCTTGAGCACGTCGATCGGGAAGCGATGCAGGGCGCCGAGGGAGGAATAGCCCGTCCCGAAATCGTCGATGCAGAGCTGGATGTTCATTTCCTTTAGGCGGCGGAACAGGCTTTCCGCGATCAGCGGGTTTTCCATCACCAGGCTCTCGGTGATCTCGACCTTTATCTCGCGCCCGTCGATCTCGAATCTCCGCAGCGCGTCCTGCAGGACCGGAACGATATCGTGGCCGACGAGCTGGCGGGCGGAGACATTGATGCTGATCCAATCCGGGGCCTTTCCGGGCAGCAGCCGGTTCCATTCATGCTTCTGCCGGCAGGCTTCCCGGATCACGAAATCGCCGATCTGGACGATCAGGCCGGTTTCCTCGGCGAGCGGGATGAAATCATTCGGCGGCACCAGGCCGCGTTCCTCGGAACGCCAGCGGATCAGGGATTCGAAACCGCTGAGCTTGCCATTCTGCAGGTTGGTGATCGGCTGGTAGAACAGTTCGAGTTCGTTGCGATCGAGCGCATGCCGGATGGCGGTATCGAGTTCCATGATGGTCATGGCGTGCTCGCGCATGTCGGTCGCGAACATCTCGTAGCGGCCGCGGCCCTCGGACTTCGCCCGGTACATCGCGAGATCGGCATCACGCAGCAGGTCTTCCGCCTTGAGATGCTCCTCGCCGCTGATCAGGACGCCGACGCTGACCGATGAGAAGACTTCCCTCCCGCCGATGGTGAAGGGGGCTTCGAACCGCTTGACGATCCGCTGCGCGAACTCTTCGGCAATGGTCACCGCCGTCAGGCTTTCCGCCAGGATCGTGAATTCGTCGCCTCCGAGGCGGGCGATGGTGTCATCGAGACGGATGCATTCCTGCAGCCGCTTGGCGATGGCAATCAGCAGTTCGTCGCCAAAGGAATGGCCGAGACTGTCGTTGATCACCTTGAACCGGTCGACATCGATGAACAGGACGGCGAACCTCTGTTCGGTCTTGCGCTGTGTCCTGCGGATGGCCTGGTCCAGTCGGTCGACGAACAGGGCGCGGTTCGGAAGACCGGTCAGGGGATCGTGGAACGCGTCGTGGATCAGCTGTTCCTGTGCCCTGCGCTGGTCCGTGATGTCCGATTGCGAACCGGCCATCCGTGTCGCCGTGCCGTCCGCATCGTATTCGGCCATGCCGCGGGTCAGCATCCACCTGTAGTCGCCGTTCGCATGCCTGATCCGGTAGGTCGCCTCCAGGTGCGACGACTTGCCGGTCCGGTGGGCTGAAATCGCCAGCTGCAATCCCTTGATGTCGTCGGGGTGGACAAGCCGGAACCAGTCTTCCGGCGAGCTCCCGAGGTCGTCGATTCCGAGACCGATCATCGATTTCCAGCGGCTTGAGAAATAGATCTTCTCCTCGACCAGGTTCCAGTCCCACAACCCGTCGTTGGCCCCGGCCGCCGCCAGGGCATAGCGTTGTTCGCTTTCCAGCAGCCTGGTCTCGTTCTCGACGCGTGACGTGATATCCCTGAGGACGATGGTCAGCATGTTGCGGTCGGTGGCCCGCAACATGCTGACCCCGATTTCGGCCGGGAATTCGCTTCCGTCCTTTCGCTTTCCAATCCATCGGTGGACTTCGTTTTCCGGGGTCCCGTTCAGCACGTGGTGGAATGCACCCATGAAATCCGTGCCGTTTTCGATTTCCGGGCGAATCAGCAGGCCGCCGATTGCGCTGTCGACGGCCTGTTGCTCGGAAATGCCGAAGATCTTGCTGGCCGCACGGTTCAGGCTTTCGATCTTGCCGCTTTCGTTGACCGTGATGATGCCGTCGATGACCGCGTCGAGGATGCCGAACAGGCGTTCCTCGCGATCACGCGCCTGGCGTTCGGCGCGGTCCTTGTCGGTTATGTCGCGGGCAATCAGCAGCTGCGCGGGGCCGTCATCCAGCTGCACCGGCTGCGTAGCGATCTCGGCCTTGATCCTCCGCCCGCCGGCGCCGCACAGGGTAACCTGCATGCGCCTCATGTCTTCGGACAGGCGGGTGATATTGCCGAGGAACTCTTCCTTGCAGGAATCGTCGAACAGATCGCCGATCCATGAAATGCTGTCCTCGTCGTCCTCGGACATTCCGATGAGGGCCCGGCCGGCCGCGTTCATCACGACGATCTTCTCGTCCCGGAAGGCGCAGATCAGGTCCGGGGACAGGTCGATCAGCTGACGCTCCACGGATCCGCCGCGCCGGATTGCGCTCTCCAGCATCGGAATCTTGAGGCTGTCCTCGATGATCGCCCGCAGTTCGGCGGTCGACTTGCGGATGTCGCGGACATATTCCTGGTATTTCGGGTTCTCCAGCGGGCCGAGCATCTGTTCGGCCATGATTTCCGAAAATCCGCCGATCGTGTTGAGCGGCGTTCTCAGTTCATGGCTGAGGGCTGACAGGAATGCGAGCCGGTCGGCAACGATCTCGGCCGCTTCCTGTTCGTCCTTGCTGTTGCCCTCTGCCATGCCTGATCTTTCGTTCCGCTTGGTCTGCCCTCTGCATGCAATCTTTTCCGGAATGTCCGGACTATTCAATTGATAATCAATTGCGATATGCAGGTAGCGCGCTTCAAGGACCGAATTCGATCATCTTGGAAAGCGACTGGCTGTAGGGCTCGCCGCCGCCGGGGCGCGTCACGACCACGATGCCTCTATATTGTCCCGACTTCCAGCCGGTTTCGGGCCTTGAGGTCTTGATATCCCGCCAATGCCGCTGGAAACCGTCGGTCAGGGTCGTCGTTTCGGCCGCGACCGTGTTTCCGTCCGGATCAAGAATCTTCATGTCGATGACATCACCTGCATCGGCATAGTAGACGAGGGCGGAGAAAGACAGGTGGCGTGCGGTACTGGGCACCGTCGGGCGACTGAACCAGCCGCTCAACAGGCCGTGTTTCGAGAATGTGCCCCCGGTGAAACCCGCATCCATGAGGACGAAAGGCTGGTAGGTAAGGCTTTCGAGCACGTCTTCGCGCCACATCGGTTTGGCCGCGACGTCACTTCCGGGTTTCCATCCGGGACCGACGAACGGGTCGACCTTTTCCTCGCCGATCGATACGGCGAGATGGACATGGGGAAAATTCGTGAATCCGCTGAGCCCGACCAGCCCGATCGGGTCTCCGGCCTTGACCATGTCCCCGACGGCGACGCTGATCGAGCCCCTGCGGAGATGGCAGTAGAGGGTTCTGAGGGAATT
This sequence comes from Rhodospirillales bacterium, assembly GCA_040222645.1. Lineage (GTDB taxonomy): Bacteria > Pseudomonadota > Alphaproteobacteria > Rhodospirillales > HT1-32 > HT1-32. The sequence goes on along the minus strand of JAVKCR010000083.1, from coordinate 3,361 downwards.
GCCGTGATCGATCAGTACCGCATTGCCGCACATCGGGTTTTCGATGCGCTGGCCGTCCCGTGTCACGCTGCCGATATCCGGAATATGGTCGCGAAGGGCGGTAACCTTGCCGTCGGCGGCCGCCAGGACCCTGACTCCCTGCGCCATGTCCGCCATGTTGGGGATCGCGAAATCGACGCCCTGGTGACGATTGTAGAGATTGTCGCCACCCGTGAAATCGACGATCCCGTCATCCGTCGCATGGTCGAAATAGTTGATGACCCAGCAATCCTCGTTGATCGTGCAATCGAGCGGTATCCGGAACTTGGGATAGTCGGCCCCGGTTTCGGCCGCCATGCCGTACGAGACCGGCATCTGCACTGCCAGCAGCAACAGGAGTGCAGACCACCGGGTCATTTGATTTCCACCCGGTAAGTCTGGTTCATGTGCAGCTTCCGGCCGTCGACTTCGCGGACGATGCCCAGCGTTGCAGTGTATTGCCCGGGTTGCCATCCCGCTTTCGGTCTCGCCGATCCCGTGTGCAGCAGAACTACCGGACTGTTGTCGCGTTCGACATGTTCCTGCTCGGCGATAATCTTGTTGTCGGGTCCGACGATCTGCATGGTCCGAACCTCTCCTTCGATCGCATTGGCGACCATCGCCCAGAATACCAGCGATGGAGAGGTCTTCGGCATGATCTTGCGCCGGTGGTATCCCCTGATGATATCCGGTGTCAGTGGCTGCGGGCTGGCGGTGAACCCGGCATCGACGACGACCAGTTCGTCGTAGCGGCTGACATGACCTGGCGGGTCCTTCCAGAGCGGCTGGCCTTCACCGTCGCAGGGGAGCGCTACGTCCTCGCTGTCGAAGGGATCGATGACGGTCCCCGAATTGCGCAGCCAGAACCCGAGGCCGGGCAACTCGGCCTTTCCGCTCCACCCGGCGAAGGCAATGGTGTCGCCGGCCTTGACGGTATCGCCTGCCTGGACGAACTGGCTGCCCTCCCTCAGATGGCAATACCGTCCGGTCCAGCCATTGCCATGATCGATCTCTATTCCGTTGCCGCAATATGGCGGCGGTTCCCCGTTCGGCGCGCGCCAGTTCGGCCCCTCGTCATGAATGCCGTCCTGTGCCCCGCTGACCGTCCCGTCGGCGGCGGCCCTGACCGCGACCCCCTTGTCCATTTCGTAGAGCGACCGGATCGATATCTGGGCGTAGGGGAGGCCGTCGAGAGCATTGTTGCCGCACATGTAGTCGCGTGCGCCGGGCCCCTGCACGCGGTCCGGATAATAGACGGTTATGCAATCGGCTGCGTCGGTGCAGTCGAGTGGAAACACGAGCTTGGGCGGCGGGGATTGGGCAAACGCCACGGATGGCGCGCAAAGCAGCAGGATTGCGAGCATGTTGTGGCCCATCGACACGGTCTCTCGCAGCCTGCGGATCGGAATAGGATATTCGGAAATCCGGATCATCAACGGGCATAATGCCACGTGGTCTCCGGTTAGTCAGCAGGACAGTCCGTCAAATCGGCTGAATAGTCCGCTCAGGACAGTTCTCTTCTCGATTGAGTTGTTACGCGATTGTCTGTGCAGTAGCGAAAATCTATAGTGCGCTGCAACAATATCAGGGGAGATTTCCATGAGCCTGCTGGACGAACTGAACGGTTACTACTTCGACGAGCTCAGCGAAGGGATGTCGGCCGTCTTCGGCAAGACCGTGACCGAGGCCGATATCGTCAATTTCGCCGGGGTGTCCGGTGATACCAATCCGGTGCATCTGAACGCGGATTACGCGGCCGAGACCATGTTCAAGGGCCGCATCGCACATGGAATTCTCACGGCGAGTTTCATCTCGACGGTGATCGGCACCCGGCTGCCCGGACCGGGCTGCATCTATGTCAGCCAGAATCTCCGCTTCAAGGCCCCGGTGATGATCGGCGACACGGTCATCGCCCGGATCGTGATCACCAAGCTGATCCCGGAAAAGCGGTTCCTCGAGATGTCGACGATTTGCACCGTTGCAGACAAGGTCGTCCTCGAAGGCGAGGCGACCGTCATGGCGCCGAAAAGGCCGCAGGCTTGATGCAGCGGATTCTGCAAATGTCTGGAAGCGGCGCGCGTCGGTCCCTATAACGGCGCGTTCCATAACCGAACAGCGGTAACCGGCCCTCAATGCAGCTTGTCGACACATACGACAACCTGCCTTCCGAACTTTCGGGAGGCGTGGTTGTGCTCGGCAATTTCGACGGGGTGCATCTCGGCCACCGGACCGTCATCGCCGAATCCCGCCGGATCGCGGCAGAAATCGGGGCGCCGACGCTTGTCCTGACCTTCGAGCCGCACCCGAGAAGCGTCTTTGCGCCGGACTCGCCGCCCTTCAGGCTGACACCGTCGGCGATGAAGGCGCGCCTGCTCGCCGCTGAGGGGGTCGATGGCTGCATCATGCAGAAATTCGATCGTGCGTTCTCGCTCCGCTCCGCCGAGAGTTTCGTGCAGGACGTGCTGATCGGCGGTCTTGCGGCCCGGCATGTGGTCGTCGGCTACGACTTCAAGTTCGGCAACGGGCGGGAAGGCGATTACGATTTCCTGCTCCGGCATTCCCCGAGGTTCGGTTTCGCGACCACGCAGGTCGCGCCGTTCTCCGGGCCGGACGGTCAGCCGCTGTCCTCGACCCGCGTCCGCCTGGCCCTGGTGGATGGCGACCTTGCGACGGCCGAACAGGTTCTCGGCCGCCGGCACGAGATCGAGGGTGTCGTCAGCGAGGGCGACCGGCGCGGCCGCACGATAGGTTTTCCGACGGCCAATATCGGCCTCGGCGACTGCCTCCGTCCGAAATTCGGCGTCTACGCGATCGAGGCCGTGCTGCCGGACGGCGCGGTCGTGGCCGGGGTGGCGAACATCGGATCGCGGCCGACCGTTGACGGCACGGATGAACGGCTTGAAGCGCATCTGTTCGATTTCGACGGCGATCTCTACGGCAAGCGGTTGAGCATCCGGCTCTGCTCGTTTATCCGTCCGGAGCGGAAATTTTCGAGTTTTGATGAACTGAAAGCGCAGATTGCCCGGGACGCGGACACCGCACGGCGCGATCTGCTTGAATTGGCGAGTGCATCACGATGAGTGTCGATTACAAGAGCACGGTCTTCCTGCCGAAGACCGATTTCCCGATGAAGGGCCGGCTGGCCGACCTCGAACCGCAATTGCTCGACCGCTGGAACGGCATGGCGCTGTTCGATGCGCTGCGCGAGCAGTCGAAGGGCCGCGAGAAGTTCATCCTGCATGACGGCCCGCCCTATGCCAACGGCCACCTGCATATCGGGCATGCGCTCAACAAGATCCTCAAGGACGTGATCAACCGCTCCCAGCAGATGATGGGCAAGGAT
>JAVKCR010000082.1:0-5000 GCA_040222645.1 Rhodospirillales bacterium | reverse complement strand
ACATCCCGGACCGAAATCCAGGATGCGCCTGCTCGCACATACTTCATAAAGCTTGGCTTATAGAAGGATGCACTTCACAGCAGCTCAACGCCGCCGTCCGCGCATCCCTTCCTGCATATCTACAATGTCAAAGAGCTGTCTTCCGCCGACCGTTGACCGGCATCCAACCTCATCGTTTCTGTCCGATGAACCCGGCGCTGTTCGCGTCGGGAGGCGGTTTATATGGGCGCCCGCCGGGGGTGTCAAATGCCTTTCTGAAAAAAAACGCATGGCCGCGATTTTTTTTGGCGCCCTGTCAAAAAACCGCAGGATTCCGCCTTCGCCCCTTTTGGCGGCAAGGAAAACCAGAACAAATCAAGATTTAACAGTATATCAATCCAAATTCCGCCACAGTCCGAGTGAAACCTGAAACGGAACAGGTTGACAGCAACCGACTATCATTTAACTTTGGTTTACTATGTCGTTTTCGCGGGGACGCTCCAAAGTAAAGAGCGAGAACGAAGGAAGGGGAAGCCTTGAAGAACAATAACCGTATCGCCGGAAGCATCATCCTGTGCGCCACCCTCCTCGGCGCAGGGCCGCTTTCCGCCGCAGAACCTCTTCTGACCCCGCCGGCCCTCGATGGCGCCACAGGCACCATAGACGTGGCCTCGGTGGTCGCCGACAAGATCCTGCCCGAGGAGCGCGAGCTCAAGGTGCGCCGCGGTGACACCTTGATGCAGATGCTGGTTGGCCAGGGTCTTGACCGCTCCGACGCCCACAATGCCATAGAAGCGCTGCGCGAGGTCTACGATCCGCGCAAGCTCAAGCCCGGCCAGACCATCAAGGTCTCGCTGGCGACCGACAGGGGCGAAGCGCCCGTGCTGGTCGGCCTCGCGCTCGAGCCCGACGTCGACCGCAATGTCACGGTGAGCCGCGCCGCCGCCGACGATGCCTTCTCCGCCGAGGAGATCCGCAAGCTGCTGACCGAGAAGCCGCTGCGCGTCGATGGCGACATCCAGAGTTCCCTCTATGAAGCAGCCGTCGCCGCCGGCCTGCCGCCGGCGGTGCTGATCGAGCTGATCCAGGCGATGTCTTTCGATGTCGACTTCCAGCGCGACATCCAGCCGGGCGACGCCTTCAAGGTGATGTTCTCGCGCTTCCACGACGATACCGGCGCCGCGCTCCGCAACGGGGCCATCAGCCATGCGCGCTTCACCCTGAGCGGCAAGGAAATGCGCATCTACCGCTTCAAGGACAAGACCGGCCGCACCGACTTCTTCGACGAGAAGGGCCAGTCGGTCCGCAAGGCGCTGCTGAAGACGCCGGTCGACGGCGCGCGCATCTCGTCGCGCTTCGGCAAGCGCCGGCATCCCATCCTCGGCTACACCAAGATGCATCGCGGCGTCGATTTCGCCGCGCCGACCGGCACCCCGATCTATGCCGCCGGCGACGGCACCGTGGTGATGTCAGGCTGGAACGGCGGCTATGGCCGCTATGTCCGGCTGCGTCACAACGGTTCCTTCGAGACCGCTTACGCCCATATGCGCGGCATCGCCAAGTCGGCGCGCAAGGGCAAGCGGGTCCGCCAGGGCGACATCATCGGCTGGGTCGGCACCACCGGCCGCTCGACCGGCCCGCACCTGCATTACGAAGTCCTGCAGGGCGGCCGGCAGACCAACCCGCTCAGCATCAAGCTGCCGACCGGCAAGAAGCTGGAAGGCACCGAGCTGGCGAAGTTCCTCGACATGCGCCGGACAATCGACCGGGAGTTCGATGCCCTGCCGCCTTACGAGGCTCCCGCTCCAACCGTCGCCAGCGTCGACTGAGCCGCACCGATCAGCCCGGCAGGTCTCCGGCGTCCCCTTCCCCGACAAGCTGGTCGCCATAGGCGAAGAGCGCCGGCTGCCCGCCGGTATGGATGAACAGCCAGCTTTCACCGGCGCCATCCCCGCGTCCCGCGAAATCGATGAGGCCGGCCATCACCTTGGCGGTGTAGGTCGGATCGAGAAACTGCCCTTCGCGTGAGGCCGCGCGCCGGATGGCGTCGCGCGTTGCCGGGTTGAGGCGGCCATATCCCGGCGCCAGCACGGAATCATCGACGAGAACATCGCGCTCCCGCACCACATCCGGGCCGTCGAGCAGGCGGGCGATCTCGCCGCAGCGCGCCAGCACGCGCGGCGCCTGGAGATCCGCCGTGCGGCGCACGCAGATGCCCTGTACCGGAAGATCGGACCCCGACGCCCGCAGGCCGTAGAGCAGACCGGCATGGGTCGCGGCACTGCCGGAGGCCACGAAGACGCGGTCGATGGCGAGGCCCTGGCTTTCGATCTGGCCCAGCAGTTCGCGGGCCATGTCGACATAGCCGAGCGCGCCGAGCGGCGGATGGCCGGGGCCGAGATGGATGACGTAGGGCCGCCCGCCCGCGGCCCGGATCTCGCCGGCGATCTCGCCAAGGCGGGCATCGGCGCCGGCCTCGTTCTCGCCTTCCGGAAAATGGTAGAGATGCGCGCCGAGCAGCCGGTCGAGCAGCACGTTGCCGGATTCGAGATAGAGCGGGGTCCGGTGCGGCGTGCGGTCCTCGAGCTGCAGGTGCGCGGCCATGCCGAGCCTGGCCGCCATCGCGGCGGCGGTCCGGACGAAGTTGGACTGGACGGCGCCGGTGATCGCGATCGCATCGGCGCCCTCGGCCACCGCCTGGCCGAGATAGAACTCGAGCTGGCGCACCTTGTTGCCGCCCATGCCGATGCCGGTGCAATCGTCCCGCTTGATCCAGAGGTCGATGCCGAGATCGGCGCCGAGATTGGGCGCCTGCTCCAGCATCGTCGGCAGATGCGCCATGCGGATTCGCGGCATTGCATCCAGCCGATCGAACACCCCCGACCCGTCACCCATGCCGGTATCTCCCTCCCTCTATTCGGCGGCCTTCGCCACGGGCCGGGCGATCTCCGCCCCGGCCCAGAGGTCATGGCCGGCGCGTTCATATTGCGACGGCAGGGCGAGCGGCGCCCCAAGTGTTTCCGCCGCGTGCCAGACCCAGCGCGGATTGTCGAGAAAGCCGCGGGCGAGCGCCACCATGTCGGCATCGCCGCGGGCGACGATCGCTTCCGCATGGTGCGGATCGACGATCATGCCGACGGCCCGCGTGGCGATGCCGGTTCCCTGCTTCACCGCCGCGGCGAACGGCACCTGGTAGCCGGGCGTGACCTGGAACTGGGTGATGCCGCCGATGCCGCCGGAACTGACGCAGACGAAATCGTAGCCGAGCGCCTTGAGCCGGCCGGCGAAGGTGACCGCATCATCCGGCGTGAGGCCGCCCTCCTGCCAGTCCGACCCGGTGATGCGGACGCCGAGCGCCTTGTCCTTCGGCCAGACCTCGCGGACGGCGGCGGCAACCTCGAGGGGGAAACGCATCCGCCCCTCCGCATCGCCGCCCCAGCGGTCGGTGCGGCGATTCGAGATCGGCGACAGGAACGAGTGCAGCAGATAGCCGTGCGCCCCGTGCAGCTCCGCCAGATCGAAGCCGATCCGCAGCGCCCGTTCGGTCGAGGCGACGAACTGGTCGCGCACCAGGCGCAGGTCGCTTTCCGACAGTTCGCGCGGCGTCTGCCAGCCGTCGTTCGGCGCCAGCGCCGAGGGTCCGACCGTCTGCCATCGGTCCTCGCCCGGCTGCAGCGGTCCCCGTCCCTGCCACGGGCGATGGGTCGCGGCCTTGCGGCCGGCATGGGCGATCTGCACCCCGAGCGGAATGTCGGAGACGTTGCGGCAGAGCTCGACCACCCGCCTCATCGCCGTCTCGTTGGCGTCGGAATAGAGCCCGGCGCAGCCATGGGTGATGCGGCCGATGTCGGAGACATGGGTCGCCTCGAAGACGAGAAGCCCCGCCTTCGAGAGCGCCAGCGAGCCGTAATGGGCGAGATGCCAGTCGGTGATGGTCCCGTCGACGGCGGAATACTGGCACCTCGGGGCGACGACAACGCGGTTCGGCAGTTCGATGCCGCCGAGGGTGATGGACTGGAAAAGGGCTGACATGATATGTCCGGATCAATGAAGGTTTCCGGAGAGTAGGCAGCGGGCCGGGCATGCGTCAATCCGGCCGGGTGCGGGGGGTGTGTCCGATCGAGGTGACAACAACCCAGGCGCCGTCATCAACTCTATCTCTCACCCCCCAATTGTTGTCATCCTGAATTGAATTCAGGATGACGGAGTTTTTTTAAACGAATTCATACAAGGCAGTCATCCCGGACTGGCGCTGCACGGCATCCGGGATGACTAAGCTTGGAACTGAGCCCGCCTTACATTACGCCGCTTCGGCGAGCTCGCCGTTGAGCGTCAGGCCGTCGCCCGAGGCCGAGACATGGACGAGGTCGCCGTCTTCCACCCTTCCTTCGAGGATCAGGCCGGCGAGCGCGTTCTGCAGCGACCGCTGGATGACCCGCTTGAGGGGACGGGCGCCGTAGACCGGATCGAAGCCGGTATCCGCCAGCCAGTCGAGCGCGGCCTGGTCGAGATCGAGCGTGATCTTGCGATCGGCGAGCAGCTTGCGCAGCCGGCCGAGCTGGATATCGACGATGCCCGCCATCTGGTCGCGGAACAGCCGGTGGAACAGGATCACCTCGTCGAGCCGGTTGTAGAATTCCGGGCGGAAGGAGGCGCGCACCACGTCCATCACCTGCTCGCGGATCTCCGAACTGTCGTGACCTTCCTCCTGCGCGGCGAGGATCTCGGCGCCGAGGTTGGAGGTGAGCACGATCAGGGTGTTGCGGAAATCGACCGTGCGGCCCTGGCCGTCGGTCAGCCGCCCGTCGTCGAGCACCTGCAGCAGCACGTTGAACACGTCGGGATGCGCCTTCTCGATCTCGTCGAACAGGATCACCTGGTAGGGCCGGCGGCGGACCGCCTCGGTGAGCGCACCGCCTTCCTCGTAGCCGACATAGCCCGGCGGCGCGCCGATCAGGCGGGCGACCGCGTGCTTCTCCATGTATTCCGACATGTCGACCCGGAGCAGCGCCTGCTCGTCA
>JAVKCR010000081.1:0-2051 GCA_040222645.1 Rhodospirillales bacterium | reverse complement strand
TTGAGCCCGACCATCAGCGCCGGGTCCCGCGTCAGGCCGAGCCCGACGACATAGAACAGGGTCGCCACCTGCTGGTCCGGGATGGTCAGGTTGACATGTTCCAGGCGCGCGATGCGGGCGGGGCTTGCGGTCATTCTGCGGCTACTTTCGGATGGGTGGGGTCGAAGGAGGCGGCTTGCGCCATTTCCCAGGCTTCGAGGAAGAAACTGTGTCCCTTGCCGGCCAGCAGATCGCCTTTCGCGAGGCCGGGGTAGCAATCCTTGATGTTGAGGCTGCGTTCGTCGGCGCCGCGCAGCATGACGCGTTCGCCGCGCAGTTCCGGCGGGGATTGCAGGCCCATGGCGCCGAGCAGTTCGGCCAGCGCATGCAGGGTGTTGCGGTGGAAATTCGCCACGCGCACCGACTTGTCCTCCGGCACCAGGGCGCGCTGGCGGATCGGGTCCTGTGTCGCCACCCCGGTCGGGCAGCGGTTGGTGTGACAGGATTTTGCCTGGATGCAGCCGATCGAGAACATGAAGCCGCGCGCCGAATTGCACCAGTCCGCGCCGAGCGCGATGGTGGTCGCGATGTCGGAGGCGGAAACGATCTTGCCGCTGGCGCCGATGCGGATGCGCTCGCGGATGCCGGCGCCGATCAGCGCGTTATGCACGAAGGTGAGCCCTTCGCGCAGCGGCGTGCCGATGGAATTGGAGAATTCCAGCGGGGCAGCGCCGGTGCCGCCTTCCTTGCCGTCGACGACGATGAAGTCCGGGTAGATGCCGGTTTCGATCATCGCCTTGAGCATCGCCATGAACTCCCAGCGATGGCCGAGGCAGAGCTTGAAGCCGACCGGCTTGCCGCCGGAAAGCTCCCGGAGACGGCCGAGGAAACGGGCGAATTCCATGGGTGTCGAGAAGGCGGAATGGCTGGCAGGCGAGATGCAGTCCACGCCCATCGGCACGCCGCGCGCTTCGGCGATTTCCGGGGTGATCTTGGCCGCCGGCAGCACCCCGCCATGGCCGGGCTTGGCGCCCTGGCTGAGTTTCACCTCGATCATCCTGATCTGCGGGTCGGCGGCCTGCGTCGCGAACTTGTCGGCATCGAAGCCGCCGTCTTCGGCGCGGCAGCCGAAATAGCCGGAGCCGATTTCCCAGATGATGTCGCCGCCGCCTTCACGATGATAGCGGGAGATGCCGCCCTCGCCGGTGTCATGGGCGAAGCCGCCGAGTTTCGCACCGGTATTGAGCGACAGGATGGCATTGGCGCTGAGCGAACCGAAACTCATGGCCGAGACGTTGAAGACCGAGGCGTTGTAGGGTTGCGCACAATCCGGCCCGCCGATGGCGATGCGGAAATCGGAATTCTCGATATGCTTCGGGGCGAGCGAATGGGTGAGCCAGACGAAACCCGGCTCGTAGACGTTCTTCTGGGTGCCGAAGGGCAGGGTCTGAAGCTCGTTCTTGGCGCGCTGGTAGACCAGCGCCCGCTGCTCGCGGTTGAATGGCACCGCGTCCTCGTCGGCCTCGAACAGGTACTGCCGGATCTCCGGACGGATGCCCTCGAACAGCCAGCGCATGTGGGCGAGGATCGGGTAGTTCCGCAGCAGGCTGTGGCGGACCTGTACAAGATCGTAGATGCCGAGCGCCGAGAGGCCGGCCAGCATCAGGAAGAGCAACCAGAACCAGGGCGATACCGTCAGGCCGAGAACGAGCGCGGCAACGGAGCCTGCGATCGCCAGCACGAATACAAGGTAGCGTTCCACCGGCCATCCTCCCTGAGTGACGGTGCGAACCCTATTCTTCACCCCTGCCGGAAGGCCGTGCAAGTAGTGGTTTCATCAGCCGGAATCGACAAGGGGCGCGGCCAGGCCGCGCCCCTGCAGGTTCAGAATGCCGGACAGCGTCAGGCGGCGGCGCGGATGGCGGCCGCGTTGACGCCGGCATCGACGGCGGTTTCGAACTGCTTGAAGTTCGCCTCGAAGCGGCCGACCACGTCCTTCGCCGCGGCATCGTAGGCCGCCTTGTCGGTCCAGGTCTGGCGCGGGTCGAGCACTTCCGCCGGCACGTCCGGGC
>JAVKCR010000080.1:0-3441 GCA_040222645.1 Rhodospirillales bacterium | reverse complement strand
GCCGAGCGCACCTTTAGCGCGAGAATATCCTCCTTCTCGCGGCGGAATTCCTCGTCCGCCTGGGCACGCACCTGGTAGACGCGGCCGAAGGCGTTGAAGTCGTTCACGTAGGAGGTCCCGAGATTGATCGAGAGCGCGTTCAGGATGTTGGTGATCGGCACGTTCAGCACCCGCGCCTTCTCGCGGTCGATGTCGACATAGAGCTGCGGCGAGGAAGCCGAGAAGGTGGTGAAGACCCGCGTCAGCCCCGGCGTCTGGTTTGCCTGCCCGGCAAGCTGGTAGGCAAGACCGAGGATGCGCCGCATGTCGCCGGAATCGCGGTCGACGAGCTGCATCTTGTAGCCGCCGCCATTGCCGACGCCGCGTACTGACGGCGGGGCCACGGCGATGATGAACGCCTCCTCAATCGACTGCAGCCGCATGTAGAGCTGGCCGATCAGCGAATTGGCGTCCTGCCCCTGTTCGAGCCGGCTGTCGAAATCGTCGAAGGCGGCGAAGATCACGCCGGCGTTGGAGGCGTTGGTGAAGGTCGCGCCCGAGAAGCCGGAGAAGGCGACCGCGTTGGCCACCCCCGGCACGTCCTTGACGATCGCTGAGGCGTCGCGGATCACCGCGCTGGTGCGCGAGAGCGAGGCGCCTTCCGGCAGTTGCACGACGATGATCGCGTAACCCTGGTCGCCGTCGGGAATGAAGCCGCGCGGCACCGTGTCGACCATGTACCAGGTCGCACCGAGCAGGCCGACGAAAACCAGCATCGCCCCGACAAGCCCGACTTTCGTCGAGACAAGCCCGTGCACGCACCAGCCATAGCCCTGGCTGATCCTGTCGAAGCCGCGGTTGAAGCCGTCGGCGAAGCCCCACCAGAGACCGGACAGCGACCGCCGCCCGCCGCTGCGGTGTTCATGCGATTTCAGCAGGATCGCGGCCAGCGCCGGCGAAAACGTCAGCGAGTTGAAAGCCGAGATCGCCGTCGCCACCGCGATGGTGACCGCGAATTGCTGGTAGAACTGCCCGGTGATACCGGGCACGAAGGCGCTCGGCACGAACACGGCGATCAGCACCAGCGAGATCGCGAGCACGGCGGTGCCGACCTCGTCCATGGTCTGGTGCGAGGCGTCCTTCGGCGACATGCCGAGCGCCAGGTTTCGCTCCACGTTCTCGACCACCACGATGGCGTCGTCGACAACGATGCCGATGGCCAGCACGAGACCGAACAGGGTCAGCATGTTGAGCGAGAAGCCGAAGGCATAGAGGAACGCCAGCGTGCCGAACAGCGAGACAGGGATGGCGATGATCGGGATCAGCGCGGTCCGCCAGGATTGCAGGAACAGCAGCACGACGATGGCCACCAGGATCGCCGCCTCGACAATGGTCTTGTAGACCTCGTCGATGGAGGCGGAGATGAATTCCGTCGGGTTGTAGACGATCCGGTAATCGAGGCCGGGCGGGAAGTCCTTCGAGACTTCCGCCATGGTTTCCCGGACCTCGTCCGCCGCATCGAGCGCATTGGTGCCCGGTCGCGCGAACACCGCGATGGCGACCGCAGGCGACCCGTCGAGATAGCTGTCGGTGATGTAGTCCTGCGCGCCAAGTTCGATGCGCGCGACGTCCTGCAACTGGACCAGCCTGCCGTCGGGCGAGGATTTGACGATGACGTAGCGGAACTGGCGCGCGTCCGAGAAGCGCCCCTCGGTGGTGACGGTATACTGGAAGGCGTCGGCATGGGTGTTCGGCGGCGCGCCGATCTGGCCGCCGGAGACCTGGACGTTCTGGCTGCGCAGCGCCTCGACCACGTCGTCCGCGGTCATGCTGAGGGCTGCAAGCTTTTCCGGATCGAGCCAGATGCGGAGCGCATATTGCCGCTCCCCGAACAACTGCACGCTGCCGGCGCCGTCGAGCCGGACCAGCCGGTCACGCACCCGGTTGCGGGCATAGTTGGAGACGTAGAGCTGGTCGTAGCGATCGTTCGGCGAGAACATGTGCACGACCATCAGGATGTCGGGCGAGCTCTTGGTCGTGGTGATGCCGGTGCGGCGCACCTCCTCGGGCAGGCGCGGCTCGGCGATGGCCACCCGGTTCTGCACAAGCACCTGCGCCTTGTCGAGATCGGTGCCGAGCCGGAAGGTGACGGTCAGCTGCATGGCCCCGTCGGCGCTGGAATAGGAGGACATGTAGAGCATGTCCTCGACGCCGTTGATCTCCTGCTCAAGCGGCGTCGCCACGGTCTTCGAGACGGTTTCCGCGTCGGCGCCGGGATAGTTCGCCCGGATGACGATGGTCGGCGGCGCGATTTCCGGATATTGCGCGACCGGCAGCTGGACATAGGCGATGGAGCCGATGATCACGAACAGGATCGACAGCACCGACGCGAAGATCGGCCGGTTGATGAAGAAATGCGCGAGCCTCACTTGCTTGTCTCCCCGGCGGCCTGCTCGGGGGCGATTTCATAGCTGTCGGGGAGTTCGACCAGTTTCGGCGTCACTTTCGAGCCGGGCCGGGCCCGCATCAGCCCGTTGATGACGATGGTTTCCGTCCCCTCCAGCCCTTCGCGAATCACGCGGTAGCCGTTGAGCCTGGGGCCCGGGCGCACCGGGCGGGAGGAAACCGTGCCATCCTCGGCGACCACGTAGACGACACGCTGGCTCTGGTCGGAGCCGATCGCCGCGTCCGGCACCAGCACAGCCATGTAGCGGTTCGACCCCTCGATCGCGACCCGCCCGAACAGGCCGGGATAGAGCGCGCGGTCGCGGTTCTGGAACCGGGCCCGCACCCGCATGGTGCCGGTGCCGGCATCGAAACGGTTCTCGGCGAAGTCGAGCACGCCGATGAACGGGTCCGCCGTCCCGTCGGCAATCGTCACGGTGGCTTTCAGCCCGCCTCCGCCGACCTGCAGATCGCTGCCGTGCGCCCGCGCCGTCTTGGCGAAGTTCAACAGGCGGCGTTCGTCGACATCGAAATAGAAGTCGATGGGATCGAGCGAGACGATGGTGGTGAGTTCCGTCTGGTCGGCCTGGATCAGGCTGCCGACCGAGACCCGCTTGCGGTCGACGCGGCCGGAGATCGGAGCCGCGATCCGGGTATATTCGAGGTCGAGGGCTGCCCGGTCGAGCGCCGCCTTCGCACCGCGCACACCCGCCTGGGCCGAGAGCCAGGCCCGCCGGCGGTCATCGAGCACGGCGACCGACTGGGCGCCGGTCTTGGCCAGCGATTCTGCACGCTCGTACTGGGTGCGGGCATAATCGGCAGTGGATTCGGCCAGTTCGAGTGACGCCTTGGCCTCGTCGTAGGCGGTCTGGAAGGGCCGCTGGTCGATGACGAACAGGATATCGCCCTTCGACACGATGGCGCCGTCCTGGAACAGGATGTCCCGGAGATAGCCGCCGACGCGGGCGCGGATCGACACTTCGTCCACCGCCTCGAACCGGCCGAGGAAATTGTCCT
>JAVKCR010000079.1:0-6734 GCA_040222645.1 Rhodospirillales bacterium | reverse complement strand
AAGCGGGAAAAGGTAGCGGCAGGGAGCCATGATGACGGCGGGTGTAAGCCCAATCCTGACCCGGTCGCCTGCCGCTGGCCTCCCGGGGATATCCCCGGGAGGCCATCCCTAAACTAACACTGCTTCTGACAAACAATCCTGACGAAAGTCAGGACCCATGCCTGAGCGCCTGCCGGACAAAGGCCGGCGCCGATACCCCGACCGCGCCGCAAGGGTGCCCGGCGGAGGGGCGGTCAGGCGGGGTGGAGGCTCAGGCATGGGTCCTGATTTGCATCAGGATGACGAGTTTTTTAGAGGATGGGGGAGTGCTCACCCCCGCCGCGCCTCCAGCGTCTCGGCGCGCACCCGCAGGAACGGCACCGGTTTCGGGAAGCCCTTCATCTCCGCCTCTTCCCGCGCCGGGTCGAGGTCGCGGAGGATGTCCTGCACTGCCACGTCACCGGCGATGGCCTCCGACAGCACGATGTCCCAGCCCTGGCTCTTGTCCTGCAGGCGGGCCGCCATGTTGGCGGCGGAGCCGTAATAGTCGAGCTGGTCGTTCAGCGTCACCGAGATGCAGCGGCCCGAATGCAGGCCGATCTTCAGCACCATCGGGTCCGCCTCGGGATGGTCGGCATTGTAGGCGGCGAAACTGTCATGGATGTCGATGGCGCAGCGGAGCGCCGAGGCGGGTTCGATGAAGGCGGCCATGATGGCGTCGCCGATGGTCTTCACGATGCAGCCGTCATGATCGCGCACGGCGGAGCCGAGCAGCGCGAAATGCTCGCGTACCAGCGCGAAGGCCGACGGATCGCCGATGCGGTCGTAGAGCGCGGTCGAGCCCTTCAGGTCGGTGAACATGATGACGATGTTGCCGATATCGATATGATCGCCGGGCCGGAGGATGTCGCCCGAGAACAGGTCGCGGAAGGCCTGGTAGGTGATCACCCGGTCGGCGGTCAGGATGTCGCGCCGCCAGACCATCTCCTCCAGCACGAAGACCCGGTCCACGGGGAAATGGTTGTAGATCACCAGCCGGCCGGCGCCGGGCAGGATGGTGGCCGAGACGCCGTCCTCGGAAAGCTCCACCGCGATGCCGTCGCCATCCTCGATATCGAGCTTCCGTTCGTCGCCGGGTTCCAGCGTGCGGACCCGGTAGGCGCCGGCCGTCAGGGGCGCCTCCTCCTCCCGGCTGGCGCCCGCGCCTACCGCGAGCTGGGCCACGATATGCGGGGTGCCGCCGGGCCCGAACAGGCAATATTCCTCCGACGTGACCTCGCGGATGGCGCTGTCCGGGTAGAACACCAGCTCGATGTTGTTTGTGAAGTCGCGGGTGTAGTCGATGTTGCAGGAGGGGCAATGCGCGCCCGACGGCAGCCGGTCCATCGAGGGTGACGAGGTCTTGCCGACCTGGCAGCGCGGGCAGAGCAGGTCCCAGCGCATGTGCAGCAGGCCCGCGCGCACCGCGTCGAGGCAGAGCTCGATGGCGCTGCGGGCCGGCACACCCCATTTGCGGGCCAGTGCCACCGGCCGGATCGACCAGAGATCGACCTCCTGGCTTTCCGCGACAAAGGCGCCGAGGCGGTCGGCGAGACCATGCGAGAACGGCCCGTCCCGCAGCCGTTCGACCGCCTCGTCGAGGCGCTTGCGGGCGGCAGGACCCATCGGCGGCGGGGTATAGTTGAAGGGTGTCGGACGCTGTTTCAGGGCATATTGCTCGGCATCGTCGGCAAGGCCGTTATACATCTTGCCGGTGGACGGAAAGAAGCCGGTCGCCAGCAGCGCGCGCCCGACGAGACCCCGAGGTTCGGCCTCGACCGTGTAGTGCCCCCGGCAGGCATCGCCGGCCGGTTCCAGGTGGAGGGTCGCGGTCATGGTTTTCAGCGGGCCGTTGAAGAACCGGCGTTCATGGCGGAACCATCGCCCGGCGATCCAGTTGCAGGGGACGTCGAGCCAGCGCAGCCGCCAGGGGCCCATGCGGGCATGCGCATGGTAGTGCGTCGAGCCGTCGGCCTGCGGATGTTCCACGATCTGCTGGCGTGGCAGTCCGGCAGCCTCGTTGTAGCGCGCGGTGTCGCCGAGGGTTTCCCAGATCGCCGCGGCAGGTGCAGCGAAGTCGCGGGTCCAGCTGGCCGATTTCATGAGTTCTCCCGCCGGGGTTGCCGGTCCGTTGTTCTGTCTGCTTGTACGCAAGCGCACGGCTGCCGGATTGCCGCGACGGCGAGGCGGTTCCTGCCAGCTTTGCGAATTCTTAACCATGGTCCCCCATTATGGATCACGGATCCACCCGGCGGGGAAATGCGCGATGTTCGACCGAACCACCCGATTCTACATCCTCCTGGCCTTTATCGGGCTGCTTCTGCTCACCCTGTTCCCGGTGATGGGCGAGGCCCAGACCGGCCAGCCCCGGCCCTACGTCGCGCGCTACGACTTGGCGCTCGGGGAGAATCCCGGTACCGGCGGCGTCACCTCGCTCAAGGGCACTTACCAGATCCATGCCGAATTGCGCTGCGACGGCTGGCTGATCAACGAATCGATGGAGTTCCAGATGCAGGGGCCGCAGGGCCCGATACCGGCCACCTCGGCCCGCTCGCGGTCGTGGGAATCGATCGACGGGCGCGGATACCGCTACGAACTCACGGTTTCGCGGGGCAACCAGGTGGTCGAGCAGGTCGATCTCAAGGCGCTGATGGGTGGCGCCGGCCAGCCGGGGCGGGCGGAATTCACCCTGCCCGAGCAGCGTACCGTCGACCTGCCGCCGGGCACCATGTTCCCTCACGACTTCACGCTCTACATGATCGAGCAGGCGACCATCGGCCAGAATTCCGCCGGCCGGACCGTGTTTCCCGGCTGGGGGTCGGGCAAGCCATTCTCCTATTCCGCCCGGATGGGCCGGCCGGAAAACACCCCGAGCGGCCAGACCAACGGGCTGGATGCGCTGGGGCAGTCGATCTACTGGCCGATGCAGATGGTGGTCAGCGATCCGGCGACCGGACAGGCCCTGATGAAGCAGGCGATGACGCTGCGCGCCGACGGCATCGCCGGCAGCTACATTTTCGATTACACGTCCTTCACCATGGCGGCGCGGCTGGTGCAGGTGCAGGCGCTGCAAATGCCGACCTGCAAGTAGCTCCGGCGGTCAGGTTATCGTATCGATCTGTTCCTGGGTGAGATTGCCCGGCACCACGGTGATCGGCGTGCGCAGCTTGCCGGCGACCTTGCCGACGAGATGGGAGACCAGCGGGCCCGGGTTCTCGCCGCCGACATTGGCGCCCAGCACCAGCACCTTCACCCGCTTCTCCGCCTCGATCAGCGCCGGCACCACGTCGATGGAGCGGCCGGAACGGATGTAGGTGACCGGCTTCTTGCCGGAGCGGCTCTCGATCACCTTGGCGAGCCGGTCGAGGGTTTCCTCGGCCTCCTGCTGCTGCTCCTCGATCATCAGGTTGCCGACGAAGGCGAAATGCTGGAATTCCGGCGGCTGGATGATGCAGAGCACGGCAACGCGGCCGTCCGTATGCTCGGCGCGGCGGCAGGCGAACCGGAGCGCGACATGCATTTCTTCCGTATCGTCGGCGACGATCAGGAAGATGCGCTCGTCATCGCGCAGGTCGTCCGGGTAGTTCGAGACGTCGAAATCTTCACTCATGGAAGCATCATGGCAGAGTCTGGCACGGGGCGGCAATCATTGTTGACGTGGCCCCCCGGAAGCCGCGAGATAGGCCGCATGTTGCGAAATTCAACCAGCACGATCCCTGTCGCTGCCGTCCTCGCCATACTGCTGCTGGCCGGGTGCTCGCGCCAGGCCTCGCAGAACTGGCACCAGCTGATTGCCGACTGGCAGGGCCACGGCGCCTGGGAACTGTTCCGATTCTGGGGCCAGCCCGAAGCCGTCTACCGGACCCCTGAAGGCCGGCGGGTGGCGGTTTTCGGCTCCCTTGAAGGCAACGGCTGCGTCACCGAATTCGAATTCGACGAGGATGGCAATGTCGCCCGGGCCACTTCGGAGGGGCAGTGCGATGCCGGAATCGGCGACCGGATCATGCTCGCCGCACCGGACAAGCCGAAGGTGAAATGATCCCGGCGGGCCTCTCGCGTATGCCGACCGAGCGCGACAGTTGTGTGCATGGCGGTCACTTTGTAGAGTGAGCCCCACGCGAGGGGGGGGGGGAAGGTTCGAGGTCCGGTCAACCGGGCCCGGCGCCCGGGGAAATGGATGCTGAAACTGGGTCGCATGTTGGAACGGGCATGACCGGACGTCTTACGCACAGAATTCCCATGATTTTCGCGGTGCTCATGCTGGCCGCCCATGTCGTGTGGCCGGGCGCTGCCCGGGCGCAGGAACATGGCTTCGTCGGCATGCAGGTGCAGGGTGTGAACGAGGAGCTTGTCGAGGCGCTCGGCCTCGAGACGGTTTCCGGTGCGCTGGTGCGCGACATTTCGGTCGGCAGCCCGGGCGAGAAGGCTGGGTTCCTGCGCGGCGACCTGATTCTCGCGGTCGGCGACCGCGAGATAGAGGAATTCCAGGACCTGCTCGACGCGGTGGTATCGACCCGGCCGGGCGATGCGCGGAAATTTACCGTTCTCCGGCGGGGCGAGACCCTGACCCTGACGGTCCGCGTCTCCGGCTGGCCGCCGGCGCGGCAGATCCAGAAGGAGGCCCGCGGCCGGTATCCCGTCGAGGGGCTGTCGCTCGCCGCCCTGACCAACGAGGTCCGCGAGGAGTTCGCCGTCCGCTGGGGCGTCGTCGGCGTGCTGATTTCCGCGCTCGATCCGGGCAAGCCGGCACAGCTGGCAGGCCTCGAGGAAGGCGATGTCATCGTGATGGCCAACGGCCACGATGTCTGGCGCCCCGAGCAGGTGGATGCGGCCTTCCGAGACGCCCGCAAGCGCGGCATCGAGCAGATGCTGATGCTGGTCGAGAACCGGTCCGGCTTTCGCTTCGTGCTGATGCCCGGCGGCGATGTCGCGGAAGACGAGGCCTATGCCGACGGTCCGGGCCGGATCGGCCTTAAGATGCAGACCATCGACGACGCGATGGGCAAGGCGCTGCTGCTGCGCGGTCAGCAGGGCGTCGTGGTGACCGACATCGTGCTCGGGTCCGGCGCCGCCAAGGGTGGTTTCCTGCGCGGCGACATCATCACCACCGTGAACGGCACTGCGGTGGCAAGCGTCGCCGAGGTGTTCCGGTCGATCGAGAACGAGCGGGCGAACAGCCGGGTCGAGGTCCGGGTGCTGCGCGGCGATCGCCGCCAGACGCTGAAGCCCCGTGTCGAAC
Organism: Rhodospirillales bacterium; assembly: GCA_040222645.1. Taxonomy (GTDB): domain Bacteria; phylum Pseudomonadota; class Alphaproteobacteria; order Rhodospirillales; family HT1-32; genus HT1-32. Next base: position 1,477 of record JAVKCR010000079.1, on the reverse strand, counting down.
CGGAGGAGCAGGCCTGGTACTGGCAGCCGGAGGCGAAGGCGCATTTCCGTGCCGTCGGGCTGAGCCTGGCCACCCTTTCGGGCGAGGTGCGGCGTTCCTACGGCCTGCGCTGGGGCATGACCGGCCTGGCGATCACCGCGATCGACGAGGACAGCCCGACCGTGGATGCGGGACTGTCGCCGGGGGACGTGGTGCTGCAGATCAACCAGGTGCCTGTCACCACGCCGGAGCAGTTCCAGGCGGAACTGAAGAAGGCCATCGATGCCGGGCGCAAGAACGTCCTGGTGCTGGTCGAAACCCGCTCGGGCTACGAGCCGCGCGTGCTGCCGGTGAACGAGAAGGAAACGTGAGGCCGGACAAGTTGTTGTGCCGAATGAACTTTCTCGACCGAACTTCCTTCCGCCATCTTGTGGATAACCTTTAGTTCAGGATAGTATCCCTCCGGGTGGAGGGATAAGGCATCATGACCGACGACATCGTATTCAACCGGACGACCTGGTATCCAGCGACGATCATGCATGCGGCGCAGGAAGTCGGGATCCCCTTGTCGAGACCGGAAGCGGTCGACACGATCGATTTCAACATCCGCAATCTGGGGCATGTTCATCTCAGGCGGGAAAAGTCCTGGCTCACCGTGCGGTTCTACACGCCGAACGTACAGCTCGGTGCGATCGACCAGCTCGTCGCCAAGCTGACCGAGCTCGAGACCCACAACATCACGCAGGTCTGGCTGAATTTCTATTTCCGCGGCTGGGTCGAGGAACGCTTCGACCGGGCCGACCACGGGCCGATGCTGATGCCGGATATCGTCACCCGGCTGTCGCAGGTCGTCGACCGGCGCGAGGAAGCCGGTTTCGAGCGGGAATTCCGCTTCGAATCGCTCGGCCACAACGTGCCGCCGATCCCCTCGCTGCAGGAAGCCCGCAGGATCTGGCAGGTTTCCGACGGCCGGCTGTCGCCGGACGTGTTCGAGCGCATGATGCAGTCGAGCCTGCTGCGCCGCTCGATCGTCGTCGCGCAGGATGCGGACGAGCCGGTGGATTTCACCTACCGCTATATCGGACACGGCTTCGACCACTGGTTCGGGTCGGGTTTCTCGATCGAGAATGTCGGCCGCTCGCGGCGCGCCGCGCATCTCGACAAGAGATACGCGGCGGCTATTGCCGGCGATTATGCGAGTGTCCTCGACGAGTGGATGCCCCGCATCGGCCACGTCAACACGTCCATTGCACGCATCGACGGGGCCGGCGAGGAGGTTGTCCTAGACTACGACCGCATTCTGCTGCCGTTTCGTCTCGAAAGGCCGGGCCGCAAAACTATCAACGCGGTCTGGTGTTTTAGTGAAACCCGTCGCGAGGGTGTTGCCCTGTAGCTCGGCGACCGCGTGATCGAGGTAGGATTCGAGATCCGAGATCAGCCCGGTCTTGTCCGACCAGATCATGCGCATGCGCGCCCGGGATTCCTTCTGAACCCCGTG
>JAVKCR010000078.1:0-2160 GCA_040222645.1 Rhodospirillales bacterium | reverse complement strand
TGCTGGTCGGCGCGCCGCGCTGGTACTACGCCTTCCTCTCGCTCGATCCGGAATTCGCCAGTTATTTCAAGGTGAAGGCCGATATCGAATCCTCCATGCCGGCGAATGCGGCCAATGTCGCTGTCTATGCCGGCATGATCCGCCAGGAGGCCGCTGTGCTCGGCCGCGGGATCGAAGACGCGGCGATCCGGCTGCTGCTGGGCCAGTCGAGCCGCTGGAGCGGCGACCGGCGCCGGCTCGCGGCCAGTTTCGAGCTGATCGAGGACGTGGTCGCCGAGGCCGCTCACCGCCTGCCGCCACAAGGCGGTGGCAAGGCCGCCCCGATCGGCCGGACGGAAGTCCGGGACGCGATCGATGCGCGCCGCCGCCGCAATGCCCGGACCGAGGACCGCAGCCAGGAGATGATCGCCGACAACAGCGTGATGATCGCGACCGAGGGCACGGTCACCGGCCAGGTCAACGGTCTGACGGTGATGCAGCTTGGTGATCATACTTTCGGCAGCCCGGCGCGGGTCACCGCCCGCACCTATGTCGGCAAGCAGGGCGTCATCAATATCGACCGGTTGACCGGACATGGCGGCCCGATCCAGCAGAAGGGCATGTTCATTCTCGGTGGCTACCTGCACGGGCTGTTCTCGCGCCGCCATCCGGTCTCGTTCTCGGCGACGGTCACTTTCGAGCAGAGCTATGGTGGCGTTGAAGGCGATTCCGCCTCGCTCGCCGAGATCTGCGCCATCCTCTCGTCGCTGGGCGACATCCCGCTGCGCCAGGACCTGGCGATCACCGGATCGGTGAACCAGCTGGGCGAGGCGCAGGTGATCGGCGGCCTGCATCACAAGATCGAAGGTTTTTTCCGGACCTGCAACGAACGCGGGCTGACCGGTGAGCAGGGCGTGATCTTTCCGCAGGCCAACGAACCGAACCTCGTGTTGCGGCCGGAAGTCGCAGAGGCGGTCGAGGCGGGGCGCTTTCATCTGTGGAGCGTGCGCACCGCCGCGGAAGCGATCGAACTGTTCACCGGCATGAAGGCCGGCAAGCCGGGCCGGGAGGGCCGCTACCCGGCCTCGAGCATCTTCGGCCGCGTGCAGCAGACGCTCGATGATTTCGACAAGGCGCTCGACCGGGATTACTGACCCGTCGGCAGCCAGATGGTGAAGCGCGCGCCGTCGCCCGGCGTGCTGTCGACCGATATCCGGCCGTTGTGACGGCGCACGATATCGTGGCAGATCGACAGCCCGAGGCCGGTGCCGCTGCCGGTCGGCTTGGTGGTGAAGAAGGGCGTGAACAGCTTCTCGCGGATATCCGCCGGGATGCCCGCGCCGTTGTCGGCGATCGTGAGCTCGATGCCGCCGGCGGAATTGGCGGACGTGACGGTAACCAGGCCCTTGTAGCCCTTGTCCGCTTTCGCGGCGCGGTCGCGCACCGCGTCGAAGGCGTTGCCGACCAGGTTGAGCACGACCCGGTTGACCTCCTGCGGCACGACATTGGCCTGTGGCGGGTCGGCATCCAGCCTGTAATCCATCGCGACGTCGAAGCCCTTGTCCTGCGCGCGTTTGCCGTGGAAGGCGAGATTGGCGCTTTCCCGGACGAGGGCATTGAGATCGACGGTCTCGGGGGTGCCGGAGGATTCCCGCGCATGGGCCAGCATGCTCTTGACGATGCTGTCGGCGCGCTTGCCGTGGCTGTCGATCCGCCCGGCATTGTCGCGCAGGTCGGTGATGATCTCGGTGATCTCCGCCCGCCGGTCATCGGGCAGGGCCTCCAGCGACGGCGCCAGCAGTTCCTCGAGTTCCTCGGCCAGTTCGACCGAGGACTGGGCGAAATTGGTGACGAAATTGAGCGGGTTCTTGATCTCGTGGGCGATACCGGCGGTCAGCGCACCGAGCGAGGCAAGCTTCTCCTGCGAGATGATCTGGTCCTGCGCCTCGCGCAACTTGCCGAGCGCAGCCTCGAGTTCCCGGTTCTTCGATTGCAGTTCCCGGGTACGTTCATCGACGGCGTTGTCGAGGTTCTCGAGGGTTTCGGTGAGGTGGCGGACAAGCGACCGGTTCTCCTCGAAGATGCGGGATATGGTGGTGAACCATGGCTGCCAGCTCTCCGGGATCCCGGGCGGCATTCCGTCGGCGACATTGCGGTTCTCCGCCTCGATATGGGCGATCA
>JAVKCR010000077.1:0-4947 GCA_040222645.1 Rhodospirillales bacterium | reverse complement strand
CCGAAACCTGTGTCACCCGCGCCCTGCCCGACCGCCCCAAGGGCCGGACGGTGGTGGTCGGCGCCGGCAAGGCGTCCGCCGCCATGGCCGAAGCCTTCGAAAAGGCCTGGGACGGCCCGCTCGAAGGACTGGTCATCACGCGATACGGCTTTTCCCGCCCGTGCAGCCAGATCGAAATCGTCGAGGCATCGCATCCCGTGCCGGATGCCGCCGGACTGGAGGCGACCCGCAGGCTGCTGGAGATCGCGGGGTCTCTCGGCCCCGACGACCTGCTTGTCTGCCTGATCTCCGGGGGCGGATCGGCCCTGATGCTGGCACCGGTCAACGGCGTCAGCCTCGCCGACAAGCAGGAAGTCAACCGCCAGTTGCTGCGCTCCGGCGCCGACATCACCGAGATGAACTGCGTCCGCCGGCATCTTTCCGCCGTGAAGGGCGGCCGGCTGGCGCAGGCCGCGGCCCCCGCACGGGTGGTCTCGCTGTTGATCTCGGACGTTCCCGGCGACGACCCCGCCGTCATTGCCTCCGGCCCGACCGTGCCCGATCCGACAACGCTCGCCGATGCCCGCACGATTCTCCGGCGCTATGGCATCGAACCGCCGGCGCCGGTTGCCGCCGCACTGGAGAACCCGGCCAACGAGACACCGAAACCGGGCGATCCGGCTTTCGCACGGGTCATCAACCATGTCGTTGCCCGGCCGTTGCAGATGCTTGACCTTGCCGCCAGCCTGGCGCGCGATTGCGGTCTCGAGGTGGTCAATCTCGGCGATTTGCTGCAGGGCGAGGCCCGCGATGTCGCCAAGGCCCTGGCGGGCATCGCGCGCAGCACCCAGCTTTCCGGGCGCCCCTGTTCGGCCCCGGCACTGATCCTGAGCGGCGGGGAACTCACCGTCACCGTGCGCGGCGAGGGCCAGGGCGGGCCGAACCAGGAATTCGCGCTGGCAATGGCGCTGGCGCTGGATGGCCGGCCCGGCATCCACGCGATATCCTGCGATACGGACGGCATCGACGGGAACAACGATGCGGCGGGCGCCGTTATCGGTCCAGCAAGCCTGAAGAAGGGCAAGGATGCAGGCGAGGACGCCGAGGCGCGTCTGAAGAACAACGATGCCGGTGGCTGGTTCGACGCCATCGGCGATATCGTCCGCACCGGTCCGACATTCACCAACGTCAACGATTTCCGCGCGATTCTCGTGCTCCCGGAGGCCTGAACCCGATGCGATTCCTATCCTTGCTGCTGCTCGCCGCGATGATGTGTGGCGAGGCGGCGGCCGACGACCGGCATGCCGGCTACTACTACCCGGAACCACAGAGCATCGAGACATACATCTCCCGCGCCAAGGTTCTTCCGATCGCCGAGAGGCGCCAGCGCATCGGCTTCGTGGTCGGATTTACCCAGGCCATGATGGCACGGCCCTACGCGCCGCCGTTCGCGATCTTCGTGAAGGGCGACGGGGCGGAGAAGCTGGTCATCGTCGGTACCGAATCCGGCAAGCTCGATACGATCTACCGCGCCCGGGCGCTGCTCGCGCAACTCACCAGCACGACCCGCACCATGCCGATGTTCAACGAGATGAAGGTCGAGGATATCTTCACGTTCCTCGATTTCCTGAAGCTGATGGGATTCGAACAGATCACCGTCAGCGACGGCGACAGCTTCGCCCACCAGGTCATCATCCGGTAGGCGGGTTCGAAGGCCGCGTCAGGATGAAGGCCGCGCCGACCGCCATCAGGATTGCGGCAGATACAACACCGACTCTCGGCACCGATTCAGCCAGCACGAGGATTGTCAGGCTGACCCCCATCACGGCGATCGCCGTCAGTTTGGCGCGCAGCGGAATGGCGCCATGACGGTTCCAGGCCGCGATCGACGGGCCGAAGCGGGGATGGTTCACAAGCCAGGCATGCAGGACCGGCGACCCCTTGGCGAAAGCCCAGAGCGCCAGGAGCATGAACGGAGTCGTCGGCAATACCGGCAGCACGATCCCGACAAAGCCGATGCCGACGAATGCCAGGCCGAGCAGGCGCCAGAACAGCATGGCGCGGCGTGATCGTTGCGGCGGCGCGGTGATAACGCCCCGTTGCCCATGCTCCATCATCCGCTTTCCTGATCACCCGGCATCCGGCCAGCGTCGCAAGCGTTTCGGAGCCCGTCAATCGGCGAAAAAGGCAAAAAAAGCCGGGCCCGTGAGTGGGCCCGGCCAGGGCCGGCGGCTTGTCGGGGAAGGACGATGCGCCGGTGACAGAACGTCGGGGGAGACGTCTGTGGGGAAATCACGCCAGTATTCAGTTCTCGAGCTTCTTCACGATCTCCGGCCAGTTGCGGTCGCCAGCCTCGATATAGCCCTTGATATCCTCCGCCCAGCGCCTGTTCACCGAGGTCGAATAATTCAGGTAGAGCTTGCCGTCGACGATGCGCCAGGCATCGGGTTCGATCTTGGCGGTATAGCCCTGGGATACCGCGTAGGCGCAAAAGCCGCCATATTGCGGTACGTATTTCGCCGGATCGGCCCTGAAGGCATCCCGGTTCGCCGCACTGGCAAACCGCCATGTCGTACCGTCATGTTCGAGGCTGAACTGCTCCTCGCCCTCGACCGGCTTGCCCTCGGTGAAATAGGCGACCGGGTCGTAGCCGCCTATGGCGAGACCGTCATCCTCGAAATATTTCCCGGCCAGCGCCGGCCCGGCGAACAACATCGCGGCGGCAAGAGCAACTCCTGCAATCCGTCTGTTCATCTGCATTCCTCCCGGGCGTTTGGTTGAATGTAATGTAGGCCATGCCGCCGGTGATCGCACTTGAACTGACTTCAACAGGGCGTGATAAAACCCGTCTGGCAAAAATTGCACACTGGATGATCCGCCGTGACCGTTTCCGAGACATGTGACCTCCTGATCAAGAATGCGACGCTGATCGACGGCACCGGCGGCCCGCGCCGCAAGGCCGATGTCGCGGTCTCCGGCGACCGTATCGGCGCAATCGGCGATCTCGGCCACATGACCGCGATCGAGACCATCGATGCCGGTGGAAAAGTGCTCGCGCCGGGCTTCATCGACGCGCACACCCATGACGACGCGGTGCTGCTGGCCCAGCCCGACATGATTCCGAAAGTCAGCCAGGGCGTCACCACGGTGGTTGCCGGCAATTGCGGCATCTCGCTCGCGCCGCTGGCAGTCCGCCGCCCGGTCCCGCAGCCGCTCGACCTGATCGGCGGCACCGAGAGCTACAAGTACCCGACCTTCGCGTCCTATCTCGACCAGCTCGACGCGACCCCCGCCGCCGTCAACGCGGTTTTCCTGGTCGGGCATTCGACATTGCGCGAGAACGCCATGGACCGGCTCGACCGGCCCGCGTCGGAAGCGGAAATCGCCGCCATGCGCCGGTCGCTGGCCGAGGCGCTGGATGCCGGCGCGATCGGCATGAGCACCGGCCTGTTCTACCCGCCGGCGCGATGCTCGACGACCGAGGAGATCATCGACATCGCCCGCGACCTCAAGCCCGCCGGCGCCATCTTCACGACCCACATGCGCGACGAGGCAGACCATCTCGAGGAATCGGTGGAGGAAGCGATCCGCATCGGGCAGGAAGCCGACGTCCCGGTGATCATCTCTCACCACAAGGCGACCGGCGTGAACAATTGGGGCAAGGTCCTGCGTACCCTGCCGATGATCGAGAAGGCGCGGGAACGCCAGCGCATCGCCATGGATGTCTATCCCTACATCGCCTCCTCGACGATCCTCCAAGAAAGCTCGATCGGCGTTTCCAAGCGGGTCATCGTCACCTGGTCGGAAGGCATGCCGGAAATGGCCGGGCGCGATCTCGACGACATCGCCGCCGAGCTCGGCCTGAGCCCGCTCGAAGCCGCCGAGAAGCTGAAGCCCGCCGGCGCGGTCTATTTCTCGATGGACGAGAACGACGTGCAGGCGGTGCTGCGTCATCCGCTCTCGGTCGTCGGATCGGACGGTTTGCCGCATGATACCAAGCCGCATCCGCGTCTCTGGGGCACCTTCCCGCGCGTGCTCGGCCATTACGCCCGCGATGTCGGGCTGTTCACGCTGGAACAGGCGATCCACAAGATGACCGGCCAGACGGCCAGGGAATTCGGCATGACAGGCCGGGGAATCGTCGCCGAGGGCAATTACGCCGACCTCACGCTCTTCGATCCGGCGGAAATCATCGATGCCGCCGATTTCGAGAACCCGACGCAGGCCTCGCCCGGCATCCTGCTGGTCGTGGTCAACGGCGCCATTGCCTGGCGCGACGGCGCCCATACCGGCGCGCGCACCGGCCGGGCGCTGCGGCGCCAGGCCATGATGGCCGCGGCCTGACCGGAACCCGGGGAAACACCATGCTGAACACCCGTCTCAAGGCCCTGCCGGGCAGCCCGTTCGAGCGTCTCCGGGACCTGCTCGACGGCGTACCCGCGCCCGCCGAACAATCGATCATGACCATCGGCGAACCGCAGCACCCCTACCCGGACTGGATTGCGTCCGGGCTGCAGGACAACGCGCATCTCTGGGGCAAGTATCCGCCCCGTCGCGGCACGCCGGAAATCCTCTCTGCGATCAAGGGCTATCTCGACCGGCGCTACCACCTGCCGGAAGGCATGATCGAGACCGCGCGCCACATCATCCCGCTGACCGGGACCCGTGAGGGGCTGTTCATGACGGTGCAGGTCATCACCCCGCCGGAGAAGAACGGCAAGCGCCCGACGGTGCTGATCCCGAACCCGTTCTACCAGACCTATTCCGGCGCCGCGATCGCCTCCGGCGCCGAGCCGGTCTACGTCCCCTGCACGCCGGCCACCAACTTCATGCCGGACCCGGCGCAACTGAGCGAGGACGTGTTGCAGCGCGCGAGTTGCTTCTTCCTTTGCTCGCCCGCCAACCCGCAGGGTACGTTCGCGTCCGAGGAACTGCTCAGGCGCTGCATCGCTCTGGCCCGGGAGCACG
>JAVKCR010000076.1:0-4430 GCA_040222645.1 Rhodospirillales bacterium | reverse complement strand
TTCGGCCTCGAACTGAACAACTTCACCGACGTGGTCAACGCCTCGACGGGCCGCAACGGTACCACGGAACGCAAGGTGAAGCCGTTCTTCCTGACCCACGATTTCTCGTCGGGCTTCTCCATGGACCTGATGGTCAAGGACATCAAGACCGCCATGCGCATCGCCGACGGCACCGACCTGCCGCTCGACGTGCTGAAGACCGGCGTCGCGCGCTGGGAGGAAGCCATCGCCGGGCTCGGCGAGGGCCGCGACCATTGCGAGATCTCCGCCTGGCTGGAAAAGGTCTCCGGCCGGACGTTCTGAGGGGGGAAGGGAGTGGAGGGAGCCAAGGGCTTCTGGCTGTGATCGATCGCCTGAACTGCCTCACGTCCCGTATGCGGTTCCCGCTGGTGATTATCGGCGGAGCGTGAGGGTAGCTACTGCCCCCTGCCTGTCGGCCCCGGTACCCTTGATCTCAGGTGCGCCGTAGAACTGGATTGTGCCTTTGAACGTTTCTCCGCCGTCACAATTCACCTGCCAGTTGCTGAGCCAGAACCTGCGCGTGATCTTTCCAGTACAATCCCCGAGCCCGGACGGATGGCTGAATATCCAGAATGTTCCATCAAATGCAAACTCGTCCCAGTAGAGCCCCATGGTGGCGGATTGCTTCCCCTGACTCCAGGCCAACGTGGCCTGATGGTATGCACCTACGATCGGTGCGTTTTCGATAACGGCTACGGGCTTTCCGTTCTCCATGATGATTATCTTCTGCCCGGTTGCGGCGGCGTTTGACGGCACGGACCTGCCGTTCCCGTCCGAAGTCTGGCACCCGGCAAGGACGAATGTGAGGAGGGCGGCGGCCAAGGGACGTATCATGCGCGGAACCGGTTGAGGCAGCAGGTCATGTCAATTGCCGGACACGACGACCGTAACCGCCTTGTTGTCGTTGGAAACGCCGGCCCCGAAGCGACGGTACCCTTGCCGTTTCCCGAGCGAGCCGGAAAACGTCACCCCGTCGGCGCAGGTCAACTGCCAGGTGCCGGTAGCGCCCGGGGACGCCGTGAAGTATCCCGTGCAATCCCTGATTCTCTTGCCATTGCCGGATCGGGAAAGTTCGGCGCGCCCGGCATCCGCATCCCAGTCTGCCTCGAAGCTGGCATTGAATTGCCCGTCTCCCGGCACGAGGGCGAAGTGAGTCCAGTTGGCTTCCGCCTGCGGCTTGCCGGGCAAGGCTCGCCCGTCGAAATCCCATACCACCTGCCGACCCTTGGCATAGACGTAGCATTTCATCCCAGATTCTTCGCAGGCATCCACGGCGATGACCGCGCCGTCTCCCCGGCATTGCGCGGCAAGACCGTCCCGGCAATAGCTCCAGGCCACATACCTGCCGTCGGTCGAGACGGCGATGTAGTCGGTCGCGGGGTCGCTCATGGCGCGCTCTACCCGCTGCTTCGCGCCATCCGACAAGGTCAGCGGGCCGCTGCCGATGATGGTCTGGCAGCCTGCAAGAAACAGAAGCGCCGTCAGGGCCAGGAATCTGATGAGCATGCAAGCCTCCTATTCTATGACGATCCTGACATCATCGCCCGTCGCCGTGGTACCGGTGCCGAAAAGACGCAGGCTGTCCTGTTTGGCGATGCTGCCCGCATAGGCGATGCCGCCGGCGCAGGTCAGTTGCCACTTGCCGGTGACGCCGGGCGCAGTGGAGAAAGTACCTTTGCAATCGCGGATACCGGCGCCGTTGCCGCCGGAGACCAGGCGGCCCGATGCCGTTTCCGCATTCCAGACCACCGGTATCACCACGTTCGGCTGGTCGCCGGCCGGAGACAGGATGAAGGTTTTCCAGTCCGGCTGCGCCGATGTCAGCTCGCGCGCCGGGCCGTCGAAATCCCAGACCACGCGGCCACCGTGGGCATAGATGTAGCATTTCCGGCCTCTTGACCTGCTTTCGCAGGCATTGATCGCGACGACCGTGCCGTCATTGCCCGTACACTGGATACCGAGGCCGACCGGGCAGTAGCTGTACCCGGCGTACTTCCCGTCCGCGGATACCGCCACATAGGCGGTCGAGGATTCCTTCAGAGCATGGGCCACGATGCGCTGGGCATCGCTCGACAGTTTCATCGGGCCGCTGCCGTAGAGGCTCAGCGTCTGGCACCCGGCGAGAAGTACCGCGATCCCCAGGAGGGTCAGTGCTTGCCTGAACATCAACGGCCTCCTACCTGAGCGTGAGGGTGGCTGTGCCCCCCGACTTGTCTGTTCCCGTTCCGGTGAGTTCGTCAGTTCCGTTGAACGCGATCCTGCCCTTGAACACCTCGCCGCTGGCGCAATACATCTGCCAGTTTCCCTCTGCGGCCTCGAGGCGTCGTGTGACCTCTCCGGCGCAATCCTTCAGTCTGGGCCCCTTGTTATTGAGCTTGTATTCGGCGTAGGTCGCGGCCCGGTTCCAGAGGAGCGGCATGACGGCGGTCTGGTTGCCGCCGTCCCAGGTCAGCGTTGCGCGCTTCCACCTGCCCTCGGTCAGTTCACTGCCGGACGAAGCGGTGCCTGCCGAACGCGCGGTACTGCCGGGCAGGGCCGGCCCGTCGAAATCCCAGATCACCTCGCGACCCTTGGCATAGACGTAGCACTTCTTGCCGGACCGTTCGCAACCTCTTACCGCGACGACGGCGCCATTGCCCCGGCATTGCGCGGCGAGGCCATCCCCGCAATAGCTCCAGCCGACAGTTCGGCCGTCGGTCGAGACGGCGATGTAGTCGGTCGAGGAATCGTTCATGGCTTGTTCTATCCGCAGCTTGGCATCTTCCGTCAAGGCGAGCGGTCCATGACCGATCACGGTCTGGCAGGACGCGAGTAGAAGGGTGAGGGCAATGGTAAGCAGCAGGCGTTGCATGGGGTCTCCCGATCTTGTTGCCGGCGAATAATCCGGTAAATAAGACGGTGTTGCAACGCCATTAATTCATCGGATGCGTGTGCAGGACACAAGGGCTGGCTATCAGACAGCCGCGCATCACCTTGCCGATCAATGTGCTCAACGCGAGTTGGATGGCGTAGATCGGACGCCGGATATGGCTATTTCCGCAATTGCGCGACGAAGCCGGCGAGGTCGCGGCGGACGCTGTCGGTTTCCTTCACGAGTTCGGTCGATGTCCGGTCCACGTCGGAAGCGGAATGATCGACCTTGGCGGCTTCCTGCGAGAGCAATGCGACACCACGCACGATCCCGGACGTGTCGTTCGCCGCATCCTGGACACTGACGGATATCTCCCTGGTTGCCGATTCCTGCTCCTCGACAGCCGCTGATATCGTGCCGGAAATCTCGCTCAGGCGCTGGATCGTGCCATTGATCCGTTCGATCGCCTCTACCGACAGCCCGGTGGCGTTCTGGATCGCACCGATCTGGCCGGAAATCTCGCCGGTCGCCTTAGCTGTCTGGGTGGCGAGATTCTTGACCTCGCTGGCAACCACGGCGAATCCCTTGCCGGCCTCCCCGGCGCGTGCCGCCTCGATGGTCGCGTTGAGCGCCAGCAGGTTGGTCTGCTCTGCGATATCGGTGATCATCTCGATGACATCGCCGATCCGCCGGGAGGTCTTTTCGAGCTCGCGTATCTGCTCCATGGTCCGTGCGGAATCTGCTTCCGCCTCCCGGGCCATTCTTGCCGAGGCCGCGATCTGGCGTGCGATTTCCGAGACCGATGTGTTCATTTCCTCGACCGCGGCGGCTATGCCGGCAACCCCCGTCGAGGCGGATTCGACCGCGCCGGATATCTCGTTTGCCTGGTGGGCGGTGCTTTCCGAAACGCCGGTCAGGCTCGAGGAGGTCTTGCGCAATTGTTCGGCGCTGGCCGCGATCCGGTTGATTGCTTCGCCGATACGCTGTTCCACCTCGGTCGCGAGGTCGGCGCGGGCCTTCTCGCGCATCCGCGACGCTTCCTGCTGGGCCTCGGCCACGCGCTGCTGTTCCGCCTTCAGTTGCCGGCCGGATTCCTCGATCTCGGAGAGCGCGGAATCGGCCTCCTTGAATCCCCGGATAAGGCGCATCACCAGCACGATCAGCACGACGGTCTCGGCGATGACGATCATCGCGTGGAGGACAACCCGGAAAAAATTGGCGCCATCGGGGAAGATGCAGGTTGGCAGGGCATAATTGAGCGAGAGGTGATGAACAGCGACGACGCCGGCCGCCGCCAGCAGAACGGGGATGTCGCAGAAGAAGGCGAGCATCGCCAGGCCGGCGAAGAAGTACATGTGCAGGTCGATCTGCCAGCCAGGACCGCGATACATGTAGACCAGCAGCATGACCTGGGCCATCAAAGCGACCCCGGTGAGGATACGCATGATCGAGGGCGGGCAGGGCAGTTTCCATGCCGCGGTGGCGACGGCGGAGAAGATCAGCGCGGCGATGAAGGACGCCAGCCAGTCATTGCCGGTCTGCAACCCGGCAAGGAACA
>JAVKCR010000075.1:0-4133 GCA_040222645.1 Rhodospirillales bacterium | reverse complement strand
TGATCGCGCGCAACATCATGCGCGAGCTGGAACTGGTCATGCCGCTGACGGTTGTCTTCGCCGCGCCGGGTGACAGTCTCGACGGACTCTACAAGCTGTTGCTGCTGGCCTGGGTCGGCATTTTCCTGCTGATGCCGCTGTTCAACCGTGACCGGCTCAGGGTCGGCGACCTGGTCGCCGGCACCTGGGTGATCGATGCGCCGAAGCAATCGTTGCTGCCGGAGGTGGCGACGGCCGCCGGCCAGCCGTCCGCCGGCAAGGCCGGGGTCGACGCCCCGATAACCTTCACCGAGGCGCAGCTCGGCATCTACGGAGTCTACGAGCTGCAGACGCTGGAACGGGTTCTCCGCGCCCAGGGACAGAGTGCGGATGCCACCCGCCATGATGTCGCGATGCGCATCGCGCGCAAGATAGGCTTCGATGGCATTGCGCCCCGGCTCCGGACGCGGCAGTTCCTCGAGGCGTTCTACACCGCCCAGCGCGCCCGGCTCGAGGCGGGCCTGCTGATGGGCCGCCGCAAGGAGCGCAAGGACGAACCCGCGCGTACCGCGTCGCGCCTGCCTAGATCAGGCGGGGGTTCGGGAAGATGATCGCGATGCGCGAGCCGGGCCGTTCCGATTTCGGATAGGTTTCCGAGCGTTCGACTTCGCCGCCGAGCGCCGCCGACAACCGGTCGACGATGCGCGACCCGAGACCGCCGCTCATCGGGTTGGTGCCGTCCAGCATGCCGACGCCGTCGTCGGCGATGGTCAGCACGAAGGTCTCCCCGCCGTGACGGGAACTCAGCGAAATCTCGACCCGGCCGCTGATGTCGTCCGGAAAGGCGTACTTGACCGCGTTGGTCACCAGTTCGGTCACGATCACGCCGATCGAGACCGCGTCCTTTGACAGCAGTTCCAGCGCCTCGCACTCGGTGGCCAGCGTGATGTCGCCGGTCTGGTCGAGATTTACCCGGAGGTCCTCGACGATCGCCTCGATGAATTCCGGTGCCTCGACGCTGTCGCCGCTTTCGCTGATCTTCAGACGGCGCTGCGCCGAGGCGATGGAAAGCACCCGGTCACGTGCCGTCCGAAGCGCCTCTTCCGCGTCCGCGCTGTTCGTCTGGTTCGCTTGCAGACCCAGGAAGGCGGCCACGAGTTGCAGCGAATTGCCGACCCGGTGATGCACGTCGCGCAGCAGGGCCTCCGCCCGTCGCGCGTTCTCCTCCGCGAGATCGCGGGCGGTGGCGAGTTCGTCCGCCCGGCGACGCACGCTCTCCAGCAACTGGGTATTCTCTGCCGTCAGGCTGAGTTCCTTGCTGGCGAGCGCCATGAAGCGGCGCTGGCCGAGCAGGATGGCGAGGCTCAGCGTCAGGACGGCGCCGCCGAGCGCGGCCAGCGCCGAGCCCAGCATCCAGCGCGACAAGTCATCCGCGGCCGCGCGCCGTTCCGCGAGCAGCAAGGTTTCCTCGCGGATGAAGGCGGCGAATTCCGCATTCAGATTGGGCAACGCGCGGTCATCGACCGACCGGTTGAACAGCAGCGCCGCACCCTCGAAATTGCCCTTGGCCGCGGCGTCCAGGATCTTGTCGATCAACGCTTCGCGCTCATCGACCAGGAGCGTGATCCGGTCAAGGCGGGCGACCTGGTCCTTGTTGTCCTGGATCCGGTCGCGGAGGTGGGCGACATGGTCGTCGAGGGCCGCCCGGGCGCTGGCGTAGGGCTCGAGGAATCTCGGATTGCGGCTCAGCAGGTAGCCGCGCAGCCCGAGTTCCATGTCCTGCACGAGACCCTGCAATTCGCGGCCGTCCTCCTGCACCTCGAGCGTATGTTCGATCCATTCGTCGGCCTGGAATTGTTCGCTCATCAGCCATGTCGAGGAAATCGCGGCAACGAAGATCAGGGCGAGGCCGCCGGCAAGGCAGAGCAGGATCGCCTTGAGCGGGAGGTCACGGGGTTTCTTCTTGGCGGAGGGTGTTGAAACGTCGGGGGGATTCTCTGTCATGTCGGGGAACAAACGCCTCTCCGGTCCGTTTGTGCCTTGTGCAGGGAATCAACCCGACAACTGAACTTCCAGCGGTGACCATGATGAATCATGAAAGCATTCTCGCCGGCAAGCGTATCCTCGTGGTGGAGGACGAGATGCTTGCGGCACTCGAACTCGCCGACATTCTCGAAAGCCGCGACTGCCTCGTTGTCGGCCCGGCAGGCACCTTGAGGGATGCGCTGCCGCTGGCGCAGTCCGACGAATACGATATCGCCATTCTCGACATAACGCTCCGCGACGGCGAGGTATTCCCGCTCGCCGAATGGCTGCGGGACAACGGCAAGCCGTTCATCTTCGCGACTGCGTACGGTTCCTCTGCCGGCCTGCCCGACGGATTTTCCGGTTCGGTGCTGATTCCAAAGCCCTATCCGGAACGCCAGCTGGTGCAGGCCTTGTGCGGGGTTGCCGGACAAGCGGGTCAGTCGGCCTGAGCGGCCTTGCCGGACCCGTCGTCCTCGGCCCGGTCCTGCTGCCATCGTTCGAGGCTCTCGAAGATCAACTCACGCACCGCGGCGCTGCGGGAGGCGGCGCGGTTCTCGAAGCGCCAGTCGTCGATCGCCTCAAGCTCGCTGTCGTTCAGCATGATCTGCAGTTTGACGACCCTTTTTTCCATGACGGGTTCGTCCCCTTTCATTCCACCAGTTCCGGGCGTGGCGCCTTCAGGCTGTAGGCAAGCGCCGTTCTGAGCGCGCGTTCCCGGTAGGGTTTGGTCAATACGAAGGCCGGTTCGTAATCCTCTCCGGTAAGCACTTCCTCCGGAAAGGCGGTTATGAAGATCGCGATCGTGTCCTGGTCGGCGGATATCGCCTTCACGGCATCGAGACCGGTACCGCCGCCGCCGAGGTCGAAATCGGCGAGCACCGCGTCCGGGCGCAGTGCCCCCGCCTGGGTCACGGCCTGGTCGCAATTGCGCGCCATCGCGACGACCTCGGCGCCCATGCTGCGCACCAGGTCGGCGATGCCCTCCGCGATCAGCGGTTCATCCTCGATGATCATCACGCTGCCATGGACATCCCGGTCGAGCCTGGTACGGGCGTCGGCGGCAAGCGACCGTGCATCGGCGGTGGACAGCTCGATCGCCGCCGCCGCGTCGGCGACCGACATGCCCATCACGTCGGTTAGGATCAGGACCTGTTCTCCCGGCCCGACATCGGGGCCGGCGGCAGCCAGCAGGGCGCCGGCCGAGAAGTTCCGGGCATCGCCCGATTTGCGCGCGGCCAGCCAGATGGAGATCGCGTCGGTGAACAGCCGCGCCCGGCGCTGCTCGGCGGACAGCCTGCCGATGGCCGCCAGGTCCACCGAGGCGAGGACAGCGTGGGTCACCTCGTCGCCGAGCATCTGGTCGTTCAGGATAGCCCGGAAAAATTGCCGCAGGCGGCCGATTTCCTTTTCGATCTCTCTATCCGGCATGCTCACGCTCCTGTCTGCCCGAGCGGACAATAACGACGACAAACATAGGCAGGTAGCGCCGGGATTGCTACCGCCGCAATTGCCGGTCAGGTGCTGGCGGTGTCCGGTTTCTCGTCTTCGGACGCGCTTTCTTCTTCAGGCGCTACCTCGCTGATTCCGAGCGCGTCGGCCTGGAGCGCGGTCAGTTCCGCGACACCCTTGCGGGCAAGGCGCATCATCTCGGCGAAGGCCTCGTCGCCGAACGGTTCCTCCTCGGCCGTCGCCTGGATCTCGACGATGCCGCCGTCGCCGCTGAGCACGAAAGTGGCGTCTGCCATGGCGGTGGAATCCTCGAGGTAATCGAGGTCGAGCACGGTCTCGCCGCGGAACACGCCGCAGGAGACGGCGGCGACCGGGCTGGCCACCGGGATCTCGCCGATCACGCCGAGCCGCGGCCTGTGCTGAAGCGCGGCGGAGAGCGCCACGAAGCCGCCGGGGATCGCGGCCGTGCGGGTGCCGCCGTCGGCCTGGATGACGTCGCAATCGACCTTGATCTGAACCTCGCCGAGACCTTCGAGATCGACCACGGCGCGCAGGCTCCGGCCGATGAGGCGCTGGATCTCCTGGGTGCGTCCGCTCTGCTTGCCGCGGGCGGCCGCGCGCGCCATCCGCTCGCCGGTGGCGCGCGGCAGCATGCCGTATTCGGCGGGGACCCAGCC
>JAVKCR010000074.1:0-11886 GCA_040222645.1 Rhodospirillales bacterium | reverse complement strand
GCGAGGTCGGCCTCCGGGATCAGGCGCAGCATCTCGGTCGCTTTGGCGCCCATGTTCTGGGCCCGGCTGTGACAGGAGATATGCATCGTCACGCCGCCATCAAGCGGCTTCAGCCCGTCGGCCAGCCCGTTGCGCTTGGCGACATCGACGACATATTCGGTGACGTCGAAGGTGGCCTTGGACAGTTTCGCGATGTCTTCGTTCTCGGGCAGGATCAGCGGCCATTCGAACTTCATCATCAGCGCGCAGCTCGGCACGGGTGCGACGATGTCATAGCCCTTCTCGACCCAGGGCAGCAGCTCCTTGACCACCGACTTGGCGTGTTCGGCGACGCGCGCGATGTCGCCGCTTTCCAGTTGCGGCATGCCGCAGCAGCGCGGATAGACCACCTCGGTCTCGATGCCGTTCCGCGCCATCACGGCCAGCGCGGCCTCGCCGATTTCCGGGTTGTTGTAATTGCCGAAGCAGGTGGCGTAGAGCACCGCCTTGCGGCCGTGGGCCGGGGCGTCCCTGTTGATCTCCGGCGGGTTCGCCTTGGCGCGGCCGACCAGCGTGCGGCCGGTGCATTGCGGCAGGTCGGCCTTGCGGTCGATGCCGGCGACGCCTTCCATGATCGGCCGCGTCAGGCCGTTCTTGCGGCTCGTGGCCCAGTTGGTCAGGCCGGAGACCATGCCGCCGAGCTTGCCGTTGCGGTCGGTTTCCTTGACCTGCTTTTCCATGAAGGGCTGGCCGTTCTTCTTCAGCTCGACCGCCCGGTGGCGCAGCATCAGGTGCGGGAAATCAAGGTTGAATTCATGCGGGGGAACGTAGGGGCACTTCACCAGGAAGCAGAGGTCGCAAAGCGTGCAGGCATCGACCACGGACTTGTAGTCGCCCTTGTCGACGCCATCGAGCTCGCCGGTCGGCCCCTCGTCCACGAGGTCGAACAGCCGGGGGAATGAATCGCAGAGGTTGAAGCAGCGGCGGCATCCGTGACAGATGTCGAAGACGCGCTCCATCTCGGCTTCGAGCTTCGCCTCGTCCCAGAAATCCGGGTTGTTCCAGTCGATAGGATGCCGTTCGGGGGCATCCAGGTTCCCCTCGCGCATGTTGCCTCTCCCTAAGCGTGTAACCGGTATCGCTCACAGCAGGCGACGCCGCCGGTTCCGACAACCGGCGGCGTCGTTGCCATGTCCGTCAATCAGGCGAGTTCGTCGAGCGCCCTCTGGAAACGGCCGGCGTGGCTCTTCTCGGCCTTCGCCAGGGTTTCGAACCAGTCGGCGATCTCGTCGAAGCCTTCTTCGCGCGCTGTACGCGCCATGCCCGGATACATGTCGGTATATTCGTGGGTTTCACCCGCGACGGCCGACTTCAGGTTGTCGGAGGTCGAGCCGATCGGCTCGCCGGTCGCCGGGTCGCCGGTTTCCTCGAGGAACTCGAGATGACCGAAAGCGTGACCGGTTTCACCTTCCGCGGTGGAGCGGAACAGGGCGGACGTGTCGTTATAGCCTTCGACGTCGGCCTTCTGGGCGAAATAGAGATAGCGGCGGTTGGCCTGGCTTTCGCCGGCGAAAGCGGCTTTCAGATTGTCTTCGGTTTTCGTGCCAGCAAGGGACATGATTGCCTCTCCCATTGTTGATTCCAGAACGTCGGATCCGGCGGTTGCCGAGAACCTGTCGTATCACTGCAAGGTGACGGTCCTGTTATGGGAGGCGGCGTTCAGACTGTCAATAGTTTGGAATTATTCTAATTTAAAAAAGATCAGTTGCAGGACCGCAGCCGCACGATCACCTCGATGCCGGTGACTTCGGTACCGTCGGGCGCCGCCGGTATGGCGCCGAGCGGGATGCTGGCCGCGTCGATATCGGTCAGCCTGCCCGTATCCTCGCAGAAGAAGTGATGGTGGGCCCGCATGTTGGTGTCGAAATAGGAGCGTCCGGACTCGACGACGATCTCCTTCAGCAACCCGGCGCGGGTGAACTGGTTCAGCGTGTTGTAGACGGTCGCGAGCGAGACCTGCATGCCGGTTTCCATCACGTTCTGATGCAGTTGTTCGGCGGTCACGTGGCGGTCCTCGCCATCGAGCAGCAGCTTGCCGAGCGCCAGGCGCTGGCGCGTCGGGCGCAGCCCGGCATGCCGGAGTTTCTCGCAGACTTTCTGGTAGGGGCGGCTCATGATCGCTGTCGCTTCCTGTTCCACGCTCGTCAGATATGGGGTGCGACCGTGGCCGCGCAATGTTCCCGTTGTTGTTAGTTAGAACGATTCGAAGGTTTTGCCAAGCCCGAGAACCGCGCCCCGCCTCGCTATCCGCATGATTGCACCGGGCCGCGGGGTGCTTTATGGAGAGGTGACTGGGAGCCATAGAGACACGGGGCGACGCCTTGGAACAACAGAACAGCTACAGCTTCGAAGAGCTGCTGGAGTGCGGACATGGCCGGCTTTTCGGCCCGGGAAATGCGCAGCTGCCGCTGCCTCCGATGCTGATGTTCGACCGCATAACGCATATCGCCGCCGATGGCGGGGAATACGGCAAGGGCTCGGTCGTCGCCGAGCTCGACATCAACCCGGACCTCTGGTTCTTCAAATGCCATTTCGAGAACGACCCGGTCATGCCGGGCTGCCTCGGGCTCGACGCCATGTGGCAGCTGGTCGGCTTCTTCCTCGGCTGGATGAAAGCGCCGGGCCGCGGCCGGGCACTCGGCGTCGGCGAGGTTAAGTTCACCGGCCAGGTGCTCGATTCCGTGAAGAATGTGACCTACCATATCGATCTGAAACGCGTCATCATCCGCAAGCTCGTGATGGGGATTGCCGATGGCGTGATGAAAGCCGACGGCGAGACCATCTACGAGGTCAAGGACATGAAGGTCGGCCTGTTCCAGCAAGCGGAGGCTTCCAGATGAAACGCGCGGTGATAACCGGGATGGGGATCGTCTCGCCGATTGGCAACAACAATGCCGAGGTGCTGGATTCCCTGAAGGTCGGACGGTCCGGCATCGAGTTCTGCCCGGAATATGCGGAGCTCGGCATGCGCAGCCATGTCCACGGCCGTCCGAAGATCGATCTCGACGAGCGGCTGGACCGCAAGCAGCGCCGCTTCATGGGCGACGGGGCGGCCTACAACTACCTCGCCATGCAGGAAGCGATCGCCGATGCCGGGCTCGAGGATTCCGACGTTTCCAACGAGCGTTCCGGCCTGATCATGGGATCGGGCGGTCCGTCGACCAAGAACCTGCTGGCGGCCTTCGACACGACGCGGGAACGCGGCCCCCGCAAGGTCGGCCCGTTCATGGTGCCGCGTACCATGTCGAGCACCAACTCCGCGACGCTGGCGACGCCGTTCCGAATCAAGGGCGTGAACTACTCGATCACGTCCGCCTGCTCGACCAGTGCGCATTGCATCGGCAATGCCTACGAGATGATCCAGATGGGCAAGCAGGACATCGTCTTCGCCGGTGGCGGCGAAGAACTGGACTGGACGATGACCGTGCTGTTCGACGCCATGCCGGCGTTGTCCTCCAGCTATAACGACACACCGGAACGCGCCTCGCGTCCCTACGACAAGGATCGCGACGGCTTCGTCATCGCCGGCGGCGGCGGCACCGTGGTGGTCGAGGAACTCGATCACGCGATCGCCCGCGGCGCGAAGATCTATGGCGAGATCGTCGGTTACGGCGCGACCTCCGACGGCTACGACATGGTGCAGCCCTCAGGCGAGGGCGCAATGCGCTGCATGAAGCTGGCGATGTCCACGGCCGGCGCGCCCATCGACTACATCAACACGCACGGCACATCGACACCGGTGGGCGATACCAAGGAACTTGAGGCGATCCGCGCGACCTTCGGCGAGAGCAACCGCATTCCGGCGATCTCGTCGACCAAGTCGCTGACCGGTCACTCGCTCGGCGCGACCGGGGTGCATGAGGCGATCTACTCGCTGTTGATGCTCGAGCACGACTTCATCGCGGCATCGGCGAACATCGAGAATCTCGATCCGGGCGCCGAGGATATGCCGATCGTCACCACCATGCAGCCGGACGCGGGCATCAGTTGCGTGATGTCGAACAGCTTCGGCTTCGGCGGCACCAACGCCTCACTGGTCTTCAAGCGCTACGAAGCGTAGCCGGACCGGATGCAGGTTACTACTGGCAGGGACAGGTAGAGGAGAGCCGGCGGGTACAACCGCCGCGGAATATCAGATGGACGCGCATGTACCTGTTATGGCGGGCCGCCGTGGATTGATCATGGGAGTGGCCAACGACCACTCGATCGCCTGGGGCATCGCGAGTGCGCTTGGCCGTCATGGTGCCGAGCTTGCTTTCACCTACCAGAGCGAAAACCTGCTGAAACGGGTCGAACCGCTCGCCGAAAGCGTGGGATCCGACATCGTTCTGCCCTGCGACGTGGCGGAGCCGGGCAGCATCGCCTCGGTCTTCGATGCGCTCGGCGAACGCTGGGACGGTATCGATTTCGTGCTGCACGCGGTCGCCTATTCCGACAAGTCGGAACTGCAGGGCCGCTATCTCGACACCACGCGCGAGAATTTCCTGCGCACCATGCATATCAGCTGCTATTCCTTCACCGAGGTGGCCAGGCTGGCGCGCCCGATGCTGCGTCCGGGCGGCGCGCTGTTGACGTTGACCTATCTCGGCGCCGAGCGGGTGATGCCGAACTACAATGTCATGGGTGTCGCCAAGGCCGCGCTCGAGGCCAGCGTCCGCTATCTCGCGGTCGATCTGGGAAAGGCCGGGGTGCGGGTCAACGCGCTCTCCGCCGGGCCGATGCGCACGCTCGCGGGTTCGGCCATCGCCGATGCGCGCTATGTCTACAAGAAGACCGCCGAACGGAGCCCGATCCGCCGCGCCGTGTCGCTGGACGAGGTCGGCAATTCCGGCTTCTACCTGCTGTCGCCGCTGTCCGGCGGGGTCACGGGCGAGACGCTCTATGTCGATTGCGGCTTCAACGTCGTCGGCATGGCGAAGCCGGACCGCTCCACCGAATAGCGGGCAGCCCCGGCCGGGCTCAGCCGCCGATCGCGGCCAGGATGCCGCCCGGATCGTCGGTGAAGAGACCGGTGACGCCCCAGCCCAGCAGCCTCTTCGCTTCCGCCGGATCGTTCACCGTGTAGACCGCGACCGCGAGCCCCTGTCCGGACGCCTCGGCTACCTCGGTCTGCGTCAGGTTGCGGCGCGAGAAATGCACCGACATCGCGCCGGTTTCCGCAGCGAGGCCGGGCCAGATCGTCTTGTCCTTCCAGACCAGCACGCCGATCGGCAGCCGGGCGGAGCGTTTGCGCACCAGCCGCAGCACGTCGGCCGAGAAGGACGAGATCACGGGACCGGCGGCATCGAAGCTCCATGTCGCCTCGATATCCTTGACCACGAGGTCGACGGCGCGTTCCGGGTCCGGCAGGTCGGGCTTGATCTCGACATTGGCGCGCAGGCCGAGCTCGCCGCAGAGTTTCAGGGTCTCGACCAGCGTCGGCGCCGGCTCGCCGGCGAAATCCGGCCCGAACCAGCTGCCGGCGTCGAGCGCGCTGACATAGGCGTGGTCGAGATCGGTGAGGGTGCCGGTCCCGCTGGTCGTGCGGTCGATGGTGGTGTCGTGCATCAGCACCACCACCCCGTCGCGGGTCGGCTGCACGTCGAACTCGACCATCCGTGCGCCGGCTTCCGCCGCGCGCCGGATCGAGACCAGCGTGTTCTCGGGCGCGTGCATCGCGGCGCCGCGATGACCGATCACCGTGGTCATGAGCATGCGTGGGACATTCATCCTGTTCTCCCGTTTCGCCGGAGGGTTTCTGTCGTGGCCGGCTTCAGGGCCGGCGGGGTGGACCGCCGCCCGCGGCGCGCATCGCCTCGTGCAGCTTGTCGACCGGAATGCCGAGTTTCGCGGCCGCGGCGTCGAAATCCGGCGGCGGGGGCCCGAGCGCGCGGCGTAGGGTGTCGCCATCGATGCCGAGCATCTCGCCGGCCTTGTTGAAATCGGGCGGTCCGCCGGGCCGTCCACTGCCGCCGCCGGCTGGCATGCCACCGCCGCTGCCGGGTGGTCCCTTGGCAAAACTGCGGTCGCCGTCTCCCTTGAGGCAGCGTGGAATCACCGGCCAGGTGGAGGTGAGGTAGTAGGCATAGGTGCCTTGCGGGAACTCCGGCGTGACACTCTCGCGACCGTTACATTCGTCGAGATCGCCGAGACCGGCGGCATATTCGTAATCCTCGATAAAGGTGCCGTCATGGGTGCCGCCCGGCCCGCCGGGGCGCGCGCCATTCTTGAGCTGCCAGCTCGGCCTGAGCTCACGAACGCCGGCCGACGGGTTGCGTGGATCCGCGTAGCCGTAACGCACATAGACCGGGAAACCGTCCGCCGCCCAGGCCACCAGTTTCGAATGCTGCGAGGACGACAGATCGCTGATCAGCCCTGTCGGGATGCCATGATAGTGGTAGGTGCCGTTCGGCTGCACATGGGCATTGTGGCGGTCGAGACCGAGATCGACCTTCGGTGATAACGGCTCGTACTGCCAGCCTGAGTTCCGATTGCGTTGCCACCATTCGGCGGCCGACGGGTCGAACGGAACACCGTTGACGGCAACCGCGAAGGCGTTGATGCCGATGGGGGCGGCCCTGCCGGTCAGCCTGGGAGACAGGGCCACCCTGTAGGTGAGATTCTGCGCCGTGATGCGGTGGGGATTGCCCTTGTTCGGAAAGGCCCCGGGATCGTGGTCCGGGATCGCGTTCGAGGTGATGTAGCGGTAGCTGCCGTCGGTGCGAATCTCGACCTTGTTGTCCGGCAGGCCGAAGAAGGCCTGCAGACCGGCCTGGCCGAACAGCAGGATGCTGGCCGCGAACACGCTGCCGCCGATCAGTGTCTTCCGGGACATGCGCATCATGGAATTTCCCCACCCCGTGATGAATTCCCGGAATCTAGTCCCGATGTGCCGAACGACGCAAGCATCGTACCGGTCAATCAGAACGGCGATTTGAGCAGCCGGATGTCCTGGTAGAACTTGATCGCGCCGGGATGCAGCGGAATGGCGACCCCGTTCAACGCTGCCTTCAGGCGGATCTGGGCGCCGCGCGGATGGTTCTTCTCCAGCTTGCGCCGGCTGGTTTCGTGCCAGAGTGCGCGGGTGATGCCGTAGACCAGCTTCTCGTCGAGCGCCTCGCGCACGATGAGCTGGGCGGACACATTGAGCGAGAGCGTCGCCGGAATGCCGTGATAGGTGTCGGACGGCAGCACGCCGCCGGAGATGAAGGCATAGCGTTCGGTCAGTTCGTCGTAATCGTCCCAGTCCAGAGGGATCAGGCGGATCGGCATCTGTTCGGCCAGGGTTGCGATGGCCGCGTCGGGGTAGCCGGTCACGAAGAAGGCGGCATCCAGTTCTCCGGCGGCGAGCGCGTCCACGGCTGTGCCCGGGCGCAGGTAGCGGATCTTGATTTCGTCCGGTGACAGCCCGCGCGCCTGCATCACCACGTCGGCCATCACCTGGGTGCCGGACCCGGCCTCGCCGACGGATATTCTCGCGCCCTTCAGATCCGGGATGTCGCGGATCGGCGAATCCACCGGCACCACCACATGCAAGGCTTCCGGGAACAGCGAGCCGATGGCGCGGAGCGAGCGGACCGGCGGCTTGCCCTTGTAGGGACCGAGCCCGTAATAGGCCCAGTACGCGACATCGCCCTGTACCAGGGCCAGGTCGAAATTGCCGTTGCTGATTTCCTCGATGTTCTCCACCGAGCCCTCGCTCGAGGTCGCGGTGACGATGACGCCCGGTACCCCGCAACTGCCGCCGCGTTCGCAATCGCGCGAACCGGGCGGGTTGGAGACGATGCCGGCAAGCAATCCGCCAAGCGGGAAGATGGTGCCGCTGGTCGGCCCGGTGCCCATGCGCAGGAAGGTCAGCGGCGAGGATGCGGCCACCGTCGCCCCGATCCCGACCAGCAGCGTGGCTGCGAGAATGGACGCAACGGTTCGGCGAGGCAGATTCATGCCGGAACGCACTTTCGGGGCGGGAGGTCTGTCGATATTCCGAAACTACGCCCGGAAACGCATGAAAGCAAAGGGTTATATGGAAAAATGCCGGGCTCGTGACCGAACCCGTCCTCACGATCCAGCCGCCGGCCGGAGAGGTCCCGCTACGACACCCGGACCTTCCCCGGGGTGACGCCGCTGGCGGCGGGTTACGGGCCGGTCCGGATCGGCCGGCCTTCGGGATGCAGGCAGATCAGGTTGTGGCTGTAGGTCCGGTGGAAGACGTTCTCCTTCACCCCGTTGAAATTGTCCGGGTTGAACATCGGCCGGTTCAGCGTCCAGATGCCATAACCGTAGCCCCGCAGCGTGCGGACCAGGTCGCCGCTATCGGCGTTCGGTCGGTATTCGACCATGATTGCCGGGCGGTATTTCCGGATCAGGCCGGCGGCCCCTTTCAGAACCTGGATCTCCATGTCCTCGACATCGATCTTGATCAGGGCGAGGCGCTGGACGGCGAGGCTGTCCAGCGCGATGGCGAGCACCGGATCGCGGCCCTTGCCCCTGTCGTCGCCGACCTTGAGCGCCCCCGTGTTCTGCGCCTCCATCAGGTCGATCCGCGGCATCCTGAGCGCGCCCCCCGTATCGGAAACCGCATAGGGCAGGGCGACGACGTTCTGAAGCCCGTTCATCGCCATGTTGGCGCACATGATCTGGAAGACCGGCTGCTGCGGTTCGAAGGCGATGACCCGCCCCGCCGGTCCGACGGCGCGCGCGAAGGCGAGCGTATGCACACCGACATTGGCGCCGGCGTCGATCACCCGGTCGCCGGGCCGCAGGCAGCGCAGCAGCACGTCGATCTCGAGCTGGGCATATTCGCCATAGAGTTCCAGGGCCCGGCCGATATAGAGGTCATGGCGGACATAGAGCATCGGTCCGTGACGGGTTTGTGCAACCTTGCTGACCGGTGCGCCGAGGTCATCATAGGGGCCCGGGATCGCGCCGTTCTCGCGGCGGTTCCGGTATATTTCCCGGATATGTTCCTCTCGGGCCTCGTCATTCTTCGCCATCAGGTCCTTCAGGCATCTTTTCCCCGATACTCCGGCCAGTTTATCGGCGCTCGACAGACATCAATCAATGCGTTTCCGAAAGCCCGCCCGAGCGATCCGGCAGGATGCCGGCAATTGTGGTGATTTCCGCGATGCGGGTGCCGCGCGATTGACGCCGGGCGGATGGCAAGCGACGATCCGGCAGCCTTGAGGGAGCCCCTGATCGATGCATGCCAGAACCATTGCCGACCTGCTTGCGCCCGCCCGCGACGCGGCGCTTGCCATCGGCGCGCCGGAGCGGCCCGGTATCACCTATCTCGAACTGCGCGAGCTGGTCGAACACACTGCCGGCGCGCTGAACGCGCTCGGTCTCGGCGAGGGCGACGGGGTCGCCATCGTGCTGCCGAACGGCCCGGAAATGGCCACCGCCTTCGTCGCCATGGCGGCCTGCGTGACCACGGCCCCGCTCAATCCCGGCTACCGGCAGGAGGAGTTCGAGTTCTACCTCGCGGATCTCGAGGCGAAGGCGCTGGTGGTGCAGGCCGGCGACGAAACCCCGGCCCGCGCCGCGGCGGAAAAGCTTGGCATCGCCGTCATCGAGCTTGCGCCCGGCGGGAAGGCCGGCGATTTCACGCTGGCAGGTGCCGCCGCCGGTCCGGCGAAAAGCGACGGGCTGCAGGGGCCGGACGCGATCGCGCTGGTGCTGCACACGTCCGGCACCACCTCGCGGCCGAAAATCGTGCCGCTGTCCCAGCGCAATATCTGCGCCTCGGCAAGCAACATCGCGTCGAGCCTCGCGCTGACCTCGGGTGACCGCTGCCTCAACGTGATGCCGCTGTTCCATATCCACGGCCTGATCGCCGCCGTGCTCTCGTCGCTGTCGGCAGGCGCCTCGATCATCTGCACGCCGGGATTCAACGCGCTGCGCTTCTTCGCCTGGATGGATGAAGCGAAGCCCAGCTGGTACACGGCGGTGCCGACCATGCACCAGGCGATCCTGTCGCGCGCGCCGCGCAACGCGGAGTCCGTGAAGGCGGCGGAGCTGCGCTTCATCCGGTCCTCGTCGGCATCCCTGCCGCCGCAGGTCATGGCGGCGCTGGAGGAAACCTTCGGCGCGCCGGTGATCGAGGCCTACGGCATGACGGAAGCCGCCCACCAGATGGCCGCCAACCCGCTGCCGCCGGCAGCCCGCAAGCCGGGCAGCGTCGGCCGCGCCGCCGGACCCGAGGTCGCGATCATGAATCTCGACGGCAGGCTGCTCGGCGCCGGCGAGACCGGCGAGGTGGTGATCCGCGGCGAGAACGTCACCGCCGGCTACCGCAACAACCCGGCGGCCAACGCGGAAGCCTTCACCGACGGCTGGTTCCGCACCGGCGACCAGGGCGTGATGTACGAGGAGGGCTATCTCCGCATCACCGGCCGGCTGAAGGAGATCATCAACCGGGGCGGCGAGAAGGTCTCGCCGCGCGAGGTCGACGAGGTGCTGATGGACCATCCCGCGGTCGCCCAGGCGCTGACTTTCGCGCTGCCGCACGACAAGCTCGGCGAGGACGTCGCCGCGGCCATCGTGCTGCGCGAGGGCGGGGTGGCGACCGAGGCGCAGATCCGCGACTTCGCCGCCAAGCGGCTTGCCGATTTCAAGGTGCCGCGCAAGGTGGTGTTCCTCGAGGAAATCCCGAAGGGCGCCACCGGCAAGCTGCAGCGCATCGGCCTCGCCGAGAAACTGGGTCTCGTGCCATGAAGATCTGCATCTACGGCGCCGGCGCCATCGGCGGCTATCTCGGCGCCGGCCTCGCGCTCGCCGGCAACGAGGTGACGCTGATCGCGCGCGGTCCGCATCTCGCGGCGATGCGCAAGAACGGTCTCAGGCTGATCTCGGAGGGCGAGACCCATGTCTGCCACCCCTTCTGCACCGATGATCCGGCGGAGGCCGGACCCCAGGACGCGGTGGTGATCGGCCTGAAGGCGCATTCCCTGCCCAAGGTCGCGTCCTCCTTCGCGCCGCTGCTCGGGCCGGAGACGATGATCGTCACCGCCCAGAACGGCATTCCCTACTGGTATTTCTACAAGCATGGCGGCCCGCTCGACGGGACCCGGCTTTCCTCGGTCGACCCCGACGGCTCGGTCTGGGAGAACATGCCGCCGGAGCGCGCCATCGGCTGCGTCGTCTACCCGGCCTGCGAGATCCTCGAGCCCGGCGTCATCCAGCATGTAAAGGGCAACCGCTTCCAGATCGGCGAACCGGACGGCAGCAAGTCCGACCGGCTGAAGGCCTTGTCGAAGGTGATGATGGGGGCCGGCTTCAAGTCGCCGCCGCGCACCCGCATCCGCGACGACATCTGGGTCAAGCTCTGGGGCAACCTCTCCTTCAACCCGGTGAGCGCGCTGACCCACGCCACCCTCGATGTGCTGGCCACCGACCCGGATTCGCGCCCGATCATCCGCGAGATCATGGTCGAGTCGGAGAAGGTCGCGAGCGCCCTCGACATCAAGTTCCCGGTCGATGTCGACACCCGCATCGAATGGGCCCGCGATGTCGGCGCGCACAAGACCTCGATGCTGCAGGACCTGGAGATGGGCCGGCCGATGGAGATCGACGCCATCGTCGGTGCGGTCTCCGAACTTGGCCGGCTGACCGGGATCGAGACCCCGGTGATCGACCGTATCCTCGGCCTCGTGCGCCAGCGCGCCCGGATTGCCGGCTGTTACGGGGGCTGACGGACTCGCAACCGACACCGCCCGGTGCTAGCCTGAAGCCGAGGGTCAGGTTCCGGTGGGCGAGGCGATGCGCTTCATCTTTGTCGCGATGGTGCTGCTGATGGCGCCGCTCGCCCCGGCCGGGGCGGCGGTGGAACAGCATCGCGGCATCTACCTGCTGGCGGAAGCGCCGTTCGCC
>JAVKCR010000073.1:0-4288 GCA_040222645.1 Rhodospirillales bacterium | reverse complement strand
GCGCCGCGCTCCGGACGGTGCAGCCGGACCTTCCGGCCCGCCTTCACGCCCAGCGCCTCGGCCAGCAGCTCCGCCTCGCTGACCGGGTCGGACAGCAGCAGCAGCGGCGGCGGCGGCTTGTTGTCGTAGAACTGGGCGATGAAGGCCGACATCACGTCCGCCGGTTCCTGGGCCTTCGTGTTCGCCGGGAAATAGGCCCGGTTGCCGTTGTTGCGCCCGCCGCGGAAGAAGAAGACCTGGATGCAGAACTGGCCGCCGATTTCCCAGCCCGCAATGACGTCGGCATCCTCGACCCCTTCGGAATTGATGTCCTGGTGCGACTGGATCATCGACATGCCGCGGATGCGGTCGCGCAGCATGGCCGCCTTCTCGAAATCGAGATCGTCGCTCGCCGCCTGCATCTTCTCCGCCAGCTCCGCCTGGATTCGCGAGCTTGCGCCCGTCAGGAACCGCCGCGCCTCGCCGACCAGGGCCATGTAGTCGTCGCGGCTGATGCGGTCGACGCAGGGGCCGCTGCAGCGCTTGATCTGGAACAGCAGGCACGGCCGCGAGCGGTTGGCGAAGACGTTGTCCGAGCAGGACCGGAGCAGGAAGGCGCGCTGCAGGGCGTTGATCGTGCGGTTGACCGCGCCGGCGGAGGCGAAGGGACCGAAGAACTCTCCCCGGCGCGAACGGGCGCCGCGATGTTTCACCACCTGCGGGTAATCGTGGTCGCCGGTCAGCAGGATGTAGGGGAACGACTTGTCGTCGCGCAGGAGGATGTTGAAGCGCGGCCTGAGCTTCTTGATCAGGTTGCTTTCCAGCAGCAGCGCTTCGGCTTCGGTGTGGGTGGTGATGAACTCCATCGCCCGGGTTTCCGACACCATGCGCAGCAGCCGGTTGTCGAGCCGCTGCGGCTGGGTATAGGCGATCACCCGCTTCTTCAGGCTGCGCGCCTTGCCGACATAGAGCGCGTCGCCCGTCTCCGACAGCATGCGGTACACCCCCGGAGAATTCGGCAAGGTCCGGAGATGGGTCTGGATCACGTCGATGCCGGTCGCCAGCGACGGCGCCGACGCGGCGGCATCCTCGATCCCGTCATTCGTGGTTGGTTCGTCGCTTCCCATGGCGCCGTGTTATATCCCGTCGCTCCGGACTAAGCCATTGATCCGAAAAGCCTGTGTTAAGGAAGCCGTAACAAATCCACCAAAGCTGTGGATAACCTTGTTGACACCCTGTTTCCCCGCCCCCGAGGCGTCCGGATTCCAAAGGTTTCTGCAAATTGCACAAAATCTGGGCAAATATCGCAAGTCTTTGATTCTAGGCTATTTTTAATATTACGACGTTGTCATACAACATCGGCACGAATTGCCGGAACCGCATTTTAGGGCGTTGACACGGCCAATAGATTGAATGTGTACAGCTTCTGGCGAAAGTGGCCGCGGGGATAACTCGTTGCGACCGCTGAAAGAAGTCGCCCTCAGCTGTTGCGGCGCTCGATTTCGACCCCGACGCTGGCGGCGTTGTCGAACACATCGAGCTTCTCGACTCTTACCCGCACGATGCGGATGCGGGGATCCGCGAGGCAGGAATCGGCGATCCGTTCGGCCAGGGTCTCGACGAGATTCACATGGCCGTCCAGCACGATGCCGGTGACGCGGGTGACGATCTCCTCGTAGCAGACGACATTGTCGAGATCGTCATGCAGCGGCGCTTCGCTTTCGCGCACGCCGAGATCGAGATTGAGCCGGACCCGCTGGGCGGCGCCGTGCTCATGCGCATGCACGCCGATATCGCAATTCACCACCAGGTCGCGGACGAACACGTGACGCAGGGATGTCGTGCTGTCGGCAAGGCGCAGCGGATGTACGGTTGCTGTGGTCATGTCCGGCGCTCCTCGACAGGCAATTCGCTTCCGAATCCGGGTGTCAGTTTCGCGTACCGGCCCGCGGGTAGGCCTGGGCCCATCCCAGATGCTCCCCGCCGTCGAGCGCAATCATTTGCCCCGTGACCGCTTCGGCGGCAAGCAGAAACCGGACCGCGTCGCATATTTCATCGGGACTCGTCGCGCGTTGGAGCGGCACCGCGCGGTACTGGGCCTCGAACTCAGCCTCGGTCTGGTGGATGCTCGGCAGCGTCGGTCCCGGGCCGACGGCGTTTACCCGGATGCGCGGCGCGAGGCTGAGCGCCAGGGTTCGCGTCATCGCCCAGAGCCCGGCCTTCGAGGCGGTGTAGGACAGGAAATGCGGGGTCAGGTTCCAGACCCTCTGGTCGAGAATGTTGACCACGGCGCCGCGAGCCGGGTCGGCAAGCTGTTCGGCGAAAGCCTGCACCAGCTGGACCGGCGCCCGGAGATTGACGGCCTGGTGCAGGTCCCAGGTTCCGACATCCATGCTTGCCGCATCGTCGTACTGGAAGACCGACGCATTGTTCACCAGCGCCACGAGCGGGCCGACCAGCTCCGCCGCCCGGCTGACAAGGCTGGCGGTGTCGGCCGCATCCGACAGGTCGGCAGGTACCGCAGCGGCCCGTCCGCCGGCGGCCCGGATTTCCGCAACCACCGCGTCGGCGGCGTCGGCCGATCCGTTGTAATGCACCGCGACCGTCCAGCCGTCGGCCCCGAGCCCGGTCGCCAGCGCACGCCCGATGCGGGCGGCGGCACCGGTGATCAGGATGGCGCGATTGTCGGAGCCGGACACGGATATCCTCCCGGACGGCGGTCAGATGTCCGGTTTCAGATCGTAGAACTGGGCGAGGACATAATAGGCGTAGAACACCAGGAAGACGCCCCCGGTCGCCCGGCCGATCACCCGACCCGACACCATGAACAGGATCAGGAGCAGGGTCGACAACACCATGACCGGCAGATCGAACGTGAAGAACTCGACCGGAACCGGCATGTCCGCGACGACCGCCACGAGACCGATGATCCCGAGCATGTTGAACAGGTTCGACCCCACGATATTGCCCAGTGCGACATCCGCATGCTGCCGAATCGCCGCGACCACCGATGTCGCCAGTTCCGGAACCGAGGTGCCGAAAGCAACCAGCGTGAGGCCGATCGCCGCCTCGCTGACACCCGCGGACCGGGCGATGAAGACGGCGCCCTCGACCAGGATGTCGGCGCCGAAGACCACGGAGCCGATACCGCCGACCAGCATCAGGATTGCCAGCGGCATGTTGTGTGGCACGGCATCGATCTCGTCGACCTCGCTGCCGCCATTCTCGCCGCGTTCGCGCCACCAGGAATAGGCAAGGAACAGGAAGAAGAGGACAAGCAGCACGATGCCGGCCGTGTTGTCGAGAACGCCGAGATAACAGAGCGCCGTGAAGGCCAGCGTGCCGGCGATCAGCACCGCCGAATCCCTGCCGGCGCCATCGCTCTTCGTCGCCAGCGGCAGGATGATCGCCGTCGCGCCGAGAATGAGGAGGATGTTGGCGATGTTCGAGCCGACGACGTTACCGACCGCCAGTCCGGGGACACCGGTCAAGGCCGCGTCCAGCGACACGACCAGTTCGGGGGCCGATGTGCCGAACGCCACGATGGTCATGCCGATGACCATCTTGGATACGCCGAGCTTCTCCGCCAGTCCGACGGCGCCGCGGACCAGGACCTCCGCCCCGCCCAGCAACAGGACCAGACCGCCAATAGTCTGCAGAATCGCAATAAGTATGGTCTTATCCCCCGCAACCCTGGAGCAACCGGAATCGGTCGCCGACAACATGTTATATTAACGTCCCCGTGATAAGTCACGGTTTCCTATCACGTACCAAGTTGCAACGGAACAGGAAGCAGATCGTTTCAACGCGGCTCATTTATGCAACAGTTGGGCCGACCGCAATAGCCCGCATTCCCAGGCAGGATTCCATATGCACGAAACACATTTCATCCAGGAGATCGTCATCCTGATCGGCGCCGCGGTACTCGCGGTTCCGCTCTGTCAGGCGCTTCGGATGGGATCGGTGCTGGGCTACCTGTTCGCCGGCCTGGTGGTCGGCCCGTTCGGACTGAAGCTGGTTTCCGATATCGGTACGATCAAGGCGATCGCCGAGTTGGGCATCGTCTTCCTGCTTTTCGTCATCGGCCTCGAACTGCCGGTCGAACGGCTGAAGCGGATCGGGCTTGCGACCTACGGTCTCGGCGGCCTGCAGATCATCGTCACTTCGCTGGTGATCGGGCTCGTCGCCTGGCTGCTCGACGTCAACCTCGTCGCGGCAGCCGTGAGCGGCGGCGCGCTCGCGCAGACCTCGACCGCCAGCGTCATCGAGACCCTGCGCACGCGCCAGCAGACGCGCAGCGCCATGGGAC
>JAVKCR010000072.1:0-6248 GCA_040222645.1 Rhodospirillales bacterium | reverse complement strand
CCCTGAAGTTGATGCCGCCCTGACCTTGGGGACGGCGATCCAGGCGGACGACAATCGATCTGTCCGTTACCGTGTCGGGAAGACCGCCGATACCGACAAGGGCTTTCGGGCACCACGTCGAGAAACGGCGCGGCTCGTGGTCGTCGCCGACACAACGGACTGTGAACGCCCCGCTCTTTCTCTGCGAGCCGTTGATGATGCCTCGCAAGTCCGGATCATCCTTGAAGTAGGTGTCCAGTTCGTCGAGCAGCAAAGTCGGCTCATAGAGTTCGATGGTCCGAAATAGCGCCGCGCTGGTCACCTGTCCGGAAACTGGCATCGGGCGGAATGCCAAACGGGACAGCACATCAACCAGCGTCGATTTCCCACACCGCTTGGTCGCGGAGGTGATGTTCAGGAAGGGAGCAATTCGGAGCCGGTCGTGCAGCCACGTCATCACGTCCCAGAGGGCCGTAGCATCGAGGGCATTCTTGTCCATGTAGACGAACCGCCCAATGGTCTCCGACAACTCAGAGAGCAATATCGAACCGTCTACGGGGCCGGGCCACGGTTCGACTTCGGGAAAGGTCAATTCCCGCCCGGCACCGGGATTGCCTGCGCTATCTTCTTTCCGGCGCTTGTTCACCTCTGCATCAAGGGTGGCGACACTGACGCCAAGACGTTCCGCCGCACCCTTGCGCCCTCGGTCGTATTCGAAAAGAGACAGACGGCAGAGGCGTTCAATCTCGGTGTCGTCGGACGGGCGGGCGTTCTGTTCAAACTGGCTGTCCATTACGCAGCCTCCCCGAGCACGTCCAGCCAATCGGAACCGGGTCTTGTCGGCATGGTGATATCGACCTTGCGGCCTTCTGCGCACCAGCGCTTCGCCGCCCTATTCGCAGCACGTTCGCCCGCGCCGTTCACATCATGGTCCGCCGCGATAACGATCTCACGAACGTCATTCGGCAGAACGAGGCTGATAAGCCCGGAGGTGGAAAGAGCCGCCCATACCGGGAGACCGGACAGCTTGCGAACGGCGAGCGCCGTTTCGATACCTTCGGCAATCGCGATTTTCTCTGCCGCCGGAAAGAGGCGAACAGCACCGCCGGAACAAATGCCGAGCATTGCCTTGTTGCCGCCGAACTTGGCCTTCCCGCGACCGCCGGGGGCAAGGTAGGTGCGATGCAGGCCGAAGCCCGTCGAGCCGGGGATGTCCACCCGGCAGACCATCGCCGGGTGATACTGATTCGACGGGGTATACTTGAGGCTGGGAGCCTCCCGGATAGCATCGATCTCGGGAAGCCACAGGCCGCGCGATTTCAGGTATGCGTCAGCCAAGCCGCCCGGAAGCGAGGGAATGCACTTACCCCATACATTGCAGGCGGCAACGGAACGTCGCCGGTCGCGTTCAGCAGCCTGTCGCTGGAGACGCTCGAAACTGGACTGATCGAACCGCTCCTGTTTCGCGTTGCGGAAGTCGTCGAGCAGACCCTGACGGCGCAAGGCGGCTTTTACGTCTTGCCAATCGCAACCGGCGAAGCAATGGACGAGCGGTTCGCGCTCGCCATCAGACACTTTCAGGGAAGGGCGACGGTCGCCGCGATGGTGATTAAGGGTCGGGCAGGAACAGACCCCATATGATCCGTACCAACTGCCGTTGAGCGCCTTGACGATGTTCTGCGCGGTCATCATTCGGCACCGCCTTCACCCGCGCGGGTGATCTCGACTTCGGCAATCTGGAGGGCTTCCCGGAGTGCCGGGACGTGCCGGACAGCCAACGCCAGACCCTTCTTGGTCGGAACAACGGTTCCGTCCTGAAGCTGTGCGAAAACGCGGATGCCCAGAAGATCGTTTTCCTGCATCCGGAAGAGATTGACGCGGACGATCTCGCGCTTGCCCTTCTGGATCGTCGCCACGGTCGTCTCTCCCGGTTGAACCGGGAGCGGGAACGGCGTAAAGTCGGTGTTGTTGAAATGCTTTCCGATGGCCCCGCCGTTCGCACCGGCGGGGTTTTCATTTGCGTTGGCCATCCGATTACGCCCCCTGTTCAGCGAGAGCGCGAAGGCTGTCGGCACGGACCAGCGTGCGGCCACCGATGCGGGTGGTCTTCAGGTGGCCGTCCTTGATCAGTGCCCATGTCTTGGTCTGTCCGATGGACAGGGATGCGGCAGCGTCCTTGACGGAAATCAGGACCGGGCCGGGATCGGCAGAATGTTCAATCTGCATTGCTTCATCTCCATGCGAACGACGCGGAATTGCCCCGTTTCACGATGAAGATGTTCGGATGCTGGATTGGCGTATATCCCCGCAATCGGCGTAATTGGGGTAATCCGGTCCAACCAATTACGCCAATTATTCCAGTTTCAGTTTGGCGATCTCAATGCGGCGAAGTTCGTCTGCGCGGCGAAGAAAGTCTGGCCACCGCTTTTCGATGGTCTTCCGCGCTGGAAGGTCGGGGCGGTCACAAACTATCGTCGGGCTATTGAAACAATATTGCTGAATGAACCGCACAACATGGGCCTTCGTCCGCCAGCAATAGTTCCCGTTTTCGTCTCGCTCATCGTTTGATTTATCCGGGTGGCCTATGTCGAGAATTCGATGGGCCACCGCGTCGGAGATCTCTTGCCAAGGGTACTCATCCGGCCTCCCCGGAACGCCCCTCTTTTTGGCGTCGTGTTCAAATGGCGTTTGCTCACCCAGACGCTCCTGTCTGCCCTGGTGAAGATCACCTGACGCCAAAACGTGATCGAAATCTTCCCGGCTAATCGCCAGCGTGTAAAATATCCCCAATCTCCGCGCGCCCCGGTGATCGCTCCTCAATAGGAAAAAGCCCTTATCAATTGCCTGCCGCCGGTCAAAATCGTTAGTCAGACGCGACGCGCAGGAATGCGCGAGGCCATCATCATTCCGTATCGCAAAGACCCGTATCGGGCTGTCACTCCGAGACAGCGGCACAACGACATCCTGCAAGCGCACCTCTTCTAACCCGCGCCCGCACCTCAACATCAGCGTATTTGAAAAATCCTGATAGATTTCAGACATGGCCGGGGCTTTCGGCTCTGGTTTGTCTTTGCCATGGGTGATTGTCTTTGTGCTTCCGCGATTCGGATGGCGAATGTCGGAGACTGGCTGCGCCCTGCCTGCTGACGCTTTGATTGCCCGCCATGTCCTGTGTTCGGATGACCACCTTTCCATGGCGAGCATGTAATTCACTATCTCGCCCTGACGTTCCGCGAACCGCTTCCCATCTTCCCCGAGCATCCCCACGCCGATGGCTACGGTCATCTGTGCGATGCCCGGACGAAGCGGCGCAAATCGCTCACGATCAATATTGACTGTCCAAGGGTCCATCATGCGCCCCCTACAAAGTTCGCCCATGCGGTCATCACATTCCGCCGCCGGTCGAGGTGGTCCGTTCTCGCATAAGCCGCTTCGACCTTGTTCCGCAGCGTATGCGCAAGGCAGGCTTCGGCAATCTCGCGGGGCGTGTCGGTTGCTTCGGCGCACCAGTCCCGGAATGACGATCTGAACCCGTGCAACGTGGCGTCGATACCGGCCCGGCGCAACGGCATGGTGAGCGACATATCAGAGAGCGGACGGCCCGGCTTCATACCCTCGAATATCAACCCGTCATTCTTTCGCGAGCGCCGGAGTTCTGCCATGCGGGCGAGGATCGTCATACAACGGTCAGACAGCGGCACCCGATGCACCACGCCCGCCTTCATCCTGTCTGCCGGAATCGTCCACAGACGGGCGTCATGATAGATCTCGTTCCAATTCGCCCCCCTCACCTCACCAGAGCGGCAGGCCGTCAGGATGGAGAACTCAATGGCGAGCAAGACGATCTCGCCAGCGTTCAGAGTCTCCGGCATCGAGCGGACAAATCCAGGTACATCCTGCCAAGGCATAGCGGCGTGATGCCCCTTCGCCCTCGGTTGCTTAGGTAGTCCCTTGGAAATCGCCCTGACTGGCGTCTCCGATTCTCGCCAGCCCTTTGAATAGGCGTAGTCGAGAACGGCGCATATCCGTTGCCGTACCCGGCGGGCCGTCTCCGGCTTCCCAAGCCATACCTTCACCAGACAATCCCGCACGGTCGGAGAATCAATTTCGTTAACCGGCAACTCGCCAAGGTCAGGGAAAGCATACATGGCGAGGCTAGAAAGCCACTGAGCCGCGTGCTTGTCATTTCTCCACGTTGGGAGGTGTTCGGCGTGCAGCGTCTCGGCAACCGCCTTGAATGTCGGTATCCCCGATGCCTTCCGCTTCTCCGCAACCGGGTCGATGCCGTTCAGCACCATCTTCCGGGTTGCCGCCGCCGCCTCGCGGGCTTCGGCAAGCGATACATCATGCGCGGACCCTAACCCGAAATCCCGGCGTTTCCCGCGGCGCTGCATCCTGAGAATCCAGCTTTTTGCCCCGCCATCGCCGACGATCAGGAACAGCCCGTGCCCGTCGCCATGCTTGCCCGGCCTCGCGTTCTTGACCTGCGGTACTGTTAGCCTTGCCATATCACAATTTCCCCACAACCTTCCCCACACTTTAGCGCGGTTAGGGGCGAATTGCAATGAAGGGGGGCGAAGGCCTACCCTTACATTTCCCTTAATTTCTGGGGCTTTTCCGATCACAGACGAAGCGTGGCGAATTGTTCAATGGCGGATGCCTCTTCCGCCACCATCAACCAAGGGCGATCGTCCGGTTCGGGGGAAACCTGAGACTGACCGTGGTGCCCACGTCCAGTTCGCTCTCGATGACGATCTGCCCCTGGTGGAGTTCCATCAGGCTCCGGCAGACATAGAGACCGAGGCCCGTGCCGTCCTTCTTGCGCACCCGGTGACGGTTCGCCTGTTCAAACGGCTCCAGCAACCTCTGGATCTCGTCCTGCGGAATGCCGCTGCCGTTGTCCCGCACGATGATCTCGATGCCGCCGGCGCGACTCAACTGGACCGAAACGGTGACCAGCGCCCCGTCATCGGAATACTTGACGGCATTCGTGATGAGGTTGTGGAGGATCTGCGCCATGACGCGCCGGTCGCCG
This sequence comes from Rhodospirillales bacterium, assembly GCA_040222645.1. Classification (GTDB taxonomy): domain Bacteria; phylum Pseudomonadota; class Alphaproteobacteria; order Rhodospirillales; family HT1-32; genus HT1-32. Next base: position 1,234 of record JAVKCR010000072.1, on the reverse strand, counting down.
CGCAAGTCGGGAACATCCTCCGGAACGTCCGATATGATTTTCGTTCCGACCGGTTCTGCGATCACCGAGCACTGGTTGGCGCATTCGGCGATCAGTTCACGAAGCGGGATCTGTTCGTCGACGATTTCGTACTTGCCGGATTCGACCTTGGAAAGATCGAGAATGTCGTTGATCAGGTTCACCAGCAACGCACCGCTGGCGTAGATGTCATCGGCGTATTTCTCATACCGCTCGTTGCCGATCGGTCCGAAGGTCCGGCTGCGGATGATGTCGCTGAAGCCCATGATCGCGTTCAGCGGCGTTCGCAGGTCATGGCTCATCAGCGCCAGGAACTCCGACTTCGCCCGGTTGGCCCGCTCCGCCTGCGATTTCAGGTGATACATCCAGAACAGGAAGGCCGAAATAACCGCCAACCCGACCATGATGTAGGGCAGATAGGGCAGTATATCGAAGCTCTGCTCTTATTTGACATTGAACCACATGTTGATGATCTCGCTCCGGGTGCCCTGCGTGATCGACGCGATCACCTTGTCGGCGATGCTGCGGAGTTCCGGGTAGTCATCCCGGATCATCAGCCGCAGATCGAACACCAGGCCGGTATTGCCGGATATCTTCAGGTTCGTGAAGCCGTAGCTGTTGATCGAGTGCGCGACGACGGGAGAGATGTCGACGAAGGCGTAGGCGTTGCCTCGGGAGACTTCCTGCAACCCGTCCCGAACATTCTCCACCGGCATGTAGCGGAAGTCCGGAAAGGCCGCCCGCATCATCTGGTGCGCCGTGAAATTCCGGCCGATGGCGATCGTGCGACCCTCCAGGTGGGAAGCGTCGGGGATGAAGTTCTCGTCCTTGCTGGTCACGATGGCCAGGGGGAAGCTCGCATAGGGCTCCGAGAACAGGGAATAGGATTTCCGTTCTTCGGCCATGCCGGCGCTGAAGATGAGGTCGATTTCCTTCTTGCGGAGACTTTCGAGTTCCTGGACGAAGCTGTCGAATTTCACGACCTCGTCCTTCAGGCCGGCGGCATCGCTGATCAGCCTCCAGAAATCATGGCCGATGCCGCCAGGTTCCCGCATTTCCGCATCGACAAAGGCGATGGGAATCCAGTTCGTCGTCGTCGCGGCGACGATCTTCGTCTCCTCGATGAACCTGCGTTCGTTCGGCGAGAATTCTATCGCCGCGTCATTCGTCGCCAGCCGCGACCAGACGAGATCGTCCAGTGACCGCGTCGACAACT
>JAVKCR010000071.1:0-7982 GCA_040222645.1 Rhodospirillales bacterium | reverse complement strand
CTCGATGGTCACCAGCGATCTCGACATTACCTATTCCATCATCTGGTCGCTGGCGCTCGCCAACGTGCTCGGCGCCGGCCTCTGCATCGCGCTGGCCAGCCCGATTGCCCGGCTGACCACCATTCCGTTCCCGCTCTTGTCTCCCTTCATGATCTCGATCATCTGTTTCGCCGCTTTCCAGGCGACGCGGGACCTGGCGGATCTCGTGGCGCTGCTGGTTCTCGGTGTGCTCGGCATGCTGATGAAGCGGTTCGGCTGGGCGCGCCCGGCAATGCTGATCGGCTTCGTGCTGGCCCCGCAGGCGGAGACCTATCTCTACCAGGCGCTGCAATTCTACGACTGGGGTTTCCTGACCCGTCCCGGCGTCCTGATCATCGGCGGCATCACCATTCTCTCGGTCTGGTTCGGCAGCCGCAGCCGGGTCGACGAGACCGGGGTGCAGGACCCGGCCAAGGCCGCGAACGCGGTATCCGCCCATACGGGTCGCCCGGCCCTGAAGGAACGCCTGCCCCAGGTGGCCTTCGCCATCCTCACGCTGGCGATCTTCGCCTTCGCCGTTCTGGATGCCGCCCGGCACACCTTCCTCGGCGCCGTCTTCCCGATGGCGACCGGCGTGGTGATGCTGTTCTTCGTGGTCATGCTGCTGTGGGTCCTGCTGCTCGGCAGCACCGGCAACCCGGCGATCTACGATCACGAGATCCACGGCGATCATGTCGGCGACAGTTCGGTCCGGGGCATGTGGAGCGGTGCATTCTGGATTGCCGGGCTTGTCGGCCTGACCGCCCTCGTCGGCTTCTATCTCGCGATGTGCCTGTTCTTCCCGGCCTTCCTGCTCATCCGCGCGCGGGCCTCATTGACGAGAACGGCTGTCCTGACCGCGGCCGCGGCGGGTTTCATGGCGGTGCTCGCCAATGCGCTGTCGCTGAACTTCCCGTCCGGATGGCTTCAGGAAATGGTCGACTTGCCGTGGCCTTTGCGGTGACGGCCGCCTGAAACCGGTTTATTGTCCGGACCAACGAGACCCATTCAAACCAGAGGAAACGATGAGCCAGATTTCCGTGCCTTGCGTGATGATGCGGGGCGGCACGTCCCGCGGTCCGTATTTCCTGAAATCCGACCTGCCTGCCGACCAGGCTGAGCTGGACCGTTTCCTGCTCGCCGCGATGGGGTCGCCCGACGCCCGCCAGATCGACGGCATTGGCGGTGCAACCACGCTGACCAGCAAGGTTGCGATCATCTCTCCGGCGGCGCAGGAAGACGTCCAGGTCGATTACCTCTTCGCGCAAGTCTCCCTCGACGAGGCGTTCGTCGATTACGCGCCCTCCTGCGGCAACATGCTCGCGGGCGTCGGTCCCTATGCCATCGAGCAGGGGCTGGTGCCGGCGTCCGACGGCGAGACCCGGGTGATGATCCGTAACGTCAACACCAACTCGCGCATCGAGGCGGTCATCCAGACTCCCGGCGGCAAGGTGACCTACGAGGGCGATGCCCGCATCGACGGCGTGCCGGGAACGGCGGCGCCCGTGGTGCTGAATTTCATGGACGTGGTCGGCTCGAAGACCGGCAAGCTGTTCCCGACCGGCAATCCGAAGGACGTGATCGGCGGGATCGAGGTCACCTGCATCGATGTCGCCATGCCGATGGTGATCACCACCGCCGCCGCCATGGGCAAGACCGGGTATGAAAGCCGCGAGGAACTCGACGCCGATCCCGGTTTCTTCCGGCGGCTCGAGGCAATCCGCCTCGAAGCCGGCGAGCGGATGGGCATGGGAAACGTGTCCGGCAAGGTGATACCGAAATTCGGCATCATCGCCGCCCCGCGCGACGGCGGTTCGATCGCGTCCCGCTATTTCGTGCCGACCCAGACCCATGCCGCCTACGCGGTCACCGGCTCGATCTGTCTCGGAAGCTGCTGCGTGATTCCCGGCACCGTCGCCGAAGGGATCGCTGACGTGAAACGCGTGCCGGTCGAGACCATCGTCATCGAGCATCCGACCGGCAAGATCGAGACGGTGCTCGAAGTCGACCGATCGGGCGGCGGCTTCGACCTGCTGAAGGCCGGCACGCTGCGCACAACGCGGCGGCTGTTCGCCGGGGAGATCTATGCCCCGGCGGGGAAGGTTGCGGGCGCCGCCTGACCGGTCAGATCTTCGCGACGTTGCGGATGAAGTCCTCGATCGCCTTCTTGAGCTGACTGTTCTTGTCGTTCAGGTCGCTGACCGCCGTCTCCTGGTCGTGCGCGACGGTATCGGTCTGCGACGCGGCGTCGGCGACACCGCCCATCAGCCGCGAGATGTCGTCGGTATTGGCGGCCGCCTCCTCGACATTGCGGGCGATTTCCGCGGTTGCCGCACCCTGCTCCTCGACGGCGGCGGAGATCGCCGTCGACAATTCGTCGATCTGGCGGATGGTCTCTCCGAAGCCGGCGATGGACTCGGCGGTCGACGTGGTCTCGCTCTGGATCTCGTCGATCTTCGACTTGATCTCGTCGGTGGCCCTGGCGGTCTGGTTGGCGAGGTTCTTGACCTCCGAGGCGACGACGGCGAAGCCCTTGCCGGCCTCCCCGGCGCGGGCGGCCTCGATGGTGGCGTTCAGCGCCAGCAGGTTGGTCTGCTCGGCGATGTCCTGGATCAGGGTGATCACCTTGCCGACCTCTTCCGCCGCCGTGCTCAATGACCTGACGCGGTCGTTGGTCGCGTCGGCATCGTCTACCGCCCGGCGTGAGATCGTCGCGGCGCGGGCCACCTGGCCGGAAATCTCGTTGATCGCGGCCGACAATTGGGTGGAGGCGGAGGCGACGGTCTGGATGTTTGCCGACGCTTCGGTTGCCCCCGCGGAGACATCGGCGGAACGCTGGCCGGTTTCCTCCGCGGTCTTGATCAGCTTGTTCACCGAATTCAGTACGTTCGACAGCGAGCTTTCGACGCCGGAAGCCAGTGATTCCGCCTGGCGGCTGAAGCTGGCCGTCAGTTCCGTCAGCTTGCGCTGGCGTTCTGCCTCGGCGGCCTGCTTGGCGGCTTCCTGCTGCTGGAGAAGCTGACGCTCCTTGGCATTCTCCCGGAACACGACGACGGCACGGGCCATCGACCCGATCTCGTCGCCTCGGCCTTCGCCGGTGATCGCCACGTCGAGCCTGCCGTCGGCGAGTTCGGCCATGGTGCCGGTGATCCCGGCGATCGGCCGGGCGATCAGGCGGGTCAGAAGCCAACCGAGCAGGATGGCGAACGCGAACAGCAGGGCGACACCGACGACCAGCGCGAGAACCGTCTCGTCGATGGCGTCGGATTTCGATTTCGCGGCGGCCTCGATATCCTTGTCCAGGATGCCGAGCACGATCTCCTTCTCCTTGAGGAAGTTGTTCACGGTCTCGATGGGCTCACGGGTAACCTCGATGACGCGCGCTTCCGTGACCGTTTCATAGTCTCGCATCAGCTTCAGCTGGGGGGCGACATACTGGCCACCATACTTGTCGGCGAGATCGATCGATGCGTTGACAGCATTGCCGAGTTCGTCGCCATATGCGCCGTCCGCAATCAGCTTGCGAAGGGCGGCGGCGCTGTCGGTGATTCTCTCCGCAGCCTGGTCGATCTGACCGGTCGCCGTCCGGTCGCCGGTGACGAGATAGTAGAGCAATGCGCCGCGGCGGTCGTTGAACGCCTTCTCGAACTGGGAGAACTCATTGTTGATCTTCCAGACGGCGTCGAACCGTTCATCCGCTTTCCGGACCGTCGACGTGGCGAACAGCGCGACAGCCGCCATCACGAGCGTGACGACGAGAAGCACGGCGAAGGCGATCGCGAGTTTCCCGGCGATGCGGATATTCTCGGTGAATCCGAACATGATTGTTCTCCCCGCGCCTATTGTGCCGCCTGGCGGCGCGCCAGTTCGGTCAGGTTGATCTCGAAAGTTGCGGCGCCGATCTTCTCGCCGTCATGGACAATCGTCAGGTTCACCTGCGCCCGCCAGGTCTTGAATTCTTCGTTGAATTCCGGTTCGTCGATGAACACGGCGTCCGGGCCTACCCCGAAGGATTTCTGGAACTTCGCCTCGTCGCCCTGCCAGAAATCCGAGGTGACCGCGCCCTGGCCGACATTCAGGCCATTGCGATCCATGACGAAGACTTCGGAATAGAGACCCTGGCTCTGGGCCTGGACGAGGGTGAGATAGGTGGACAGCGGCGACGACATCACCGCCCCGATCAAGGGCTGGTCGTCGGATTCGCGTTCGGAGCGCCATTGCTTGTCGAGCTTGTCGATGTCATCGGCGCTCAACTGACCGTAATACCTGTTCTGTGCCTGCACCGAGATGGTGACGACGGGGCGCGCCAGTACTTCCCTGATCTGCGAGATGACCTTGCCATCGATGATGGAGGTGGGGGGGGATTCCGCACCTGCCGCGATGGGGTAGAAAAGGCCCGACAGCAGGATTGCCATGAGCAGGCGACGCATCTCGATTTCCTCCAGTCCATGATTGCCTCGACCAGTCCGTATTCAGCCGTCGAGGGTTCGCTGCCACGGAATGTTCCACAAAAAAATGCAGAGGGCTATTAGTAGAATCACGGATCAAAATGCGCTGAGGACTACCGGAATCACTTCATCGATATAATTTTGTTCGGACATTATTGGCGGGGCCTATTTGTCCGGCTTTCTTCACTATTGCGTATGCCTGGATAGGGCTTGAAAATCATCCGGCAAATCAGGGGAGGTCAGACAATGAAGGCGTGGGAGATCATATCCGACGGCGGTATCGATGCACTGCATCTGGCGGAGCGTCCGGAACCCGAGCCCGGTCATGGCGAGGTCAAGATCCGGGTGCGGGCCAACACGATCAACTACCGCGACCTGTCGACCATTCTCGATCCGGTCTCGCGCAACATCCCCTACCCGCAGATCGCCAATTCCGACTGCGCGGGCGAGATCGTCTCGATCGGGCCGGGCGTCACCGGGTTCTCGGCCGGCGACCGGGTGATGGGCCAGCTTGTTCAGACCTGGATCGACGGGTCCATCGCGGCGCGCGACATGGCGAACTCGCTTGGCGGCACGCTGGACGGGGTGCTGGCGGAATATGTGGTGCTGCCGGCGACCGGCATCGTCCGCATGCCGTCACACATGTCGTTCGAACAGGCCGCGACCCTGCCCTGCGCCGCGCTCACCGCCTGGAACTGCCTGATCGCGCAATGCCGTATCCTGCCAGGCCAGGACGTGCTGTTCCTCGGCACCGGCGGGGTGTCGATCTTCGGCCTCCAGATCGCCAGGATGGCCGGTGCGCGGGCCATCGTCACCTCGTCGGACGATGCCAAGCTGGAGCGCGCCCGCGCGCTCGGCGCCGACGACACGGTGAATTACCGCAAGGTGCCGGACTGGGAGAACGCGGTGCTCGACCTGACCGGCGGGCGTGGTGTCGACGCCTCGATCGAAGTCGGCGGGGCGGCGACCCTGCCGAAGACCATCGCCGCCACCCGCACCGGCGGGTCGATCGCACTGATCGGCGTGCTGACGAAAGGCCAGATCGATCCGACCGCCATCATGCGCAAGTCGATCCACCTGCATGGCGTCTATTGCGGCAGCCGTCGCATGTTCGAGGAGATGGTGGCCGCGTTCGAACAGGCGCGTATCGAGCCGGAGATCTACCAGGTGCTCGATTTCGGGGATGCCCGGCAGGCCTACCGGACCATGCTCGAGGCGTCGCATATCGGCAAGATCGTCATCCGCGTATGATTGAAAGGCTGCCCGATCGCGACCGGCTGCTGGCGGATGTGCCGGCGGGGCAGGGGCGTGACCTGCTCGCCGACGGGCGGGCGCTGGCGCGCAGCTGGCAGGTGGCGGGCAATCCCTACCTCTCCCACTATGAAGTGGCCTGCGAAGCCGACCGCAAGCGGGCGCTGATGCGCGACGGGGCGGTCGCGCTACATGCCCAGATCGGCTACCGCGATCCCGTGGCGACGCAAAGTGCGTGGCGGCGGATATATGACGCCGGCGAGAGGGCGGGGCAGGCGCCGGAACGCTACGGCATCTGCCTCGACTGGAGCATGGGTTTCACCCGCGACGACCGGGCGCGCTGCCGCCGCGGCACCGGCCTGATCCTCGGCGGGCCGGAGGAATTTGCCGCGCTCAGCGCCGGCGCGCCCGTCGCCCCGCATTTCGGCGATTTCGTGCTCGGCTTCCCGGCAGCGATCGAGAATACCTGTGCGGCGCTGGCGGCGGGGTCGACGGTGATCGGGAATCTCGGCCAGTATTTCACCTTCCGCCTGCCGGACCATGACGACGATGTCGCCTCGACGCGCGCGACGGTGACGGCGATCGGGCTGATTGCCGCCCAGCCCGTCGAGATGCTGGTTCATTCCAACCTCGATGACGGCTTTGCCGCGCAATTCACCGACATGGCGAGCGCGCTCGGTGCGGTGCTGGTCGAACGCCGGATCGTCGAGGGTCTTTGCGGTGTCCCGGTTGCCCATTGTTTCGGTCACCATTTCACCGACCCGCTGCAGCGTCTCGCCTTCCAGCGCGCCCTGTTGCGGCTGAACCCGGCGCCCGGCAGCATGATCTACGGCGCGACCATGGGCTATCGGGGCGACAGTGTGGAGAATTACGCTGCCCTCGCTGCCTATCTCGGCATCGACATCCTGTCGCAGCGGATCGGGCCGAGCGGGCATGCGGTGAACCCGGTACCGGTATCGGAGAACAGCCGGATTCCCGACATCGACGAGGTGATCGATGCGCAGCGCTTCGCCATCCGACTGATCGACGGTATTTCAGGCGCCGCACCGCTGGTCGACCTGGAGGTCGCCGACGCGATGGCCGACCGGCTTGTGGACGGTGCGAAGCGATTCGAGACGGCCCTTTTCGCGGGGCTGGCCGAGGCCGGCTACGACACCGGCGATGCGTTCGAGATGCTGCTGGCGCTCCGCCGCATCGGTGGACGGCGGCTGGAGGAACTGTTCGGCCCGGGCATGGAGGACGTCGGCGCGCCGCATGGCCGGCGGCCGGTCGAGCCCTCGCCGACGGTCACCGAGATCGAACGCATGGTGGCGCTGGAACTCGGCGCCATCGCACCGGTGTTGATCGACCGTGTCGGCCGGGCCGGGCTGAGCGTCATCGTCGCCTCGACCGACGTGCATGAACACGGGAAGCATTTCGTGGAAGTGGCGCTGGGCCGGATCGGTGTCCGCGTGGTGGACGGCGGGGTCTCCGTCGACCCGGACGACCTCGCCCGGGCCGCCCGGGAGGCCGGTGCGGATATCGTCGCGGTATCCACCTACAATGGTGTCGCGGCGAGTTTCGTGTCGGATCTGCTCGGCAATCTGGCAGCTACCGGCGAGCCGCCGCTGCTACTCGTCGGCGGCAGGCTGAACGAGATCGCGGACGGTTCCAACACCTCGCTGCCGCGCAATGTCGAACAGGACCTGGCGACCTCAGGCGCGGTTCCCTGCGGCGGGTTGGCCGACGCCCTGGCCGCGATCGACGCGATGCTGTCTCAACGGCTGGAAAAGGAGGCGGCGAGGCAATGAGGATCGGCATCATCGGCACGGGCCATCTCGCCGCCAACATGGTCGAAGGCTGGATGCGCGACCCGGAGAAGCGTCCGGACATAACACTCTCGCCGCGCAATGCGGCGGTCGCCGGCAAGCTTGCCGAGCGGTTTGACCTGCGCATTGCTGCCGGCAACCAGGATGTTGTCGATGCGTCGGATATCGTCGTGCTTGCCTGCCGCCCGGCACAGGCCGTTGCCGCACTCGAGGGGCTGACATGGCGGCCGTGCCAGCATCTGGTTTCGGTCTGTGCCGGGGTTCCGCTGGCGGTGCTGTCGGCGTCCGGTGCCGAACCATGCCGCGCGATGCCGCTGACGGCGTCCCGGATCGGGGAATCGCCGACCATTCTCTTTCCGGACTTGCCTCCCGTGCGTGCGGCGCTCGCAGCGCTGGGGCCGGTCATCGCGGTTGCGGACGAGGCGGCCTTCGAGATCGCCTCGGTCGATGCCGCGCT
>JAVKCR010000070.1:0-4599 GCA_040222645.1 Rhodospirillales bacterium | reverse complement strand
GGCCGGGCGCCAGTCCCACGACATCGACGGCCACGACATAGGCCTCGACGGGATGCAGATTGCCGGATGACGGATTGTTGCGCAGCGCCCAGCGGTTGGACCCGAACGACTTCCAGGCGCTGACGCCGAGGCCGAGTTCGAGAACCAGGCCGAGGGCCTCCAGCGTCGCAGGCGTATCGGATCCCTCGGGAACCTCTCCGATATCGGCGAAGGCCCGCCTGCCGGTCGCGTCGGTCAGCGGCAGGTCAACGGTCTCGCATCCGGCGAACCGCCGCCAGGGGTCGGGCTGGTTGGCCCAGTCCATGCGGCCGGGGCTTGGCGCGAAAGCGCCGGGCCGGTGCTTGGAGACGGAGTGGTAGGCACGGACCGCGCTGCACCGGTCTTCGTCCGGCGGTCCCGCCATCAGTGGATGGAGGTGCCGGGCGCCGGTCCGGCAAAGGCGGGGAGAATCTCGGCGAAGGCGGTGGCGTAGATGCGCCGCGCCTCGTCCGGCAGGGCCTCGATCTCGCGCCAGACATCGGCCGGGCCGAGATCGCCGGCCGCCGCCAGCAGCAGGGAGGTGACCAGCGGATGCTGCCTGCCGAGCAGGCGTTCCGCGGCATCGGTCAGGGCCGCGAGGACGTCACTGTCGAGTTGGACGTCCATCGCTCCCATGATCAGCTCTTCCGGCCCGCAATCTTCACCAGCAGGAAGACCAGCCAGATCGGGATCACCACGGCGGCGCCGATGAGCAGGTACTGCACCGCCCCGTGCAGCGAGTCGAAGGCGACACGGAAACTGCCCTGGATGGCCTCGGCCAGGAAGTCGAAGACATCCTGCGGCTCGACCCCGAAGAAATGCATCAGGTAGCCGACGATGACCGAAACGATCACCAGTTTCAGGGCCGTCCAGAACACCGTGCCGATCTTCGGTGTTTCCATCAGAGCTGGCCGCCCCGGCGCGCATCGTCAATCTTCCTGTCGGTGTTGTACTGGCTCAGCGCGTAGACCGACCAGATCGCCGCGGGAATCCAGCCGATCAGCGTGAGCTGGAGGATCAGGCAGATGATCCCGGAGATCGGTTTGCCGATGGTGAAGAACTGCAGCCAGGGAAGCAGGATGGCGAGGATGAGGCGGATCATGAGCGAATTCCGTTTTGCTTGTGTCGTCGACAGGTAAGCCGAACCACCCATGCCGGACCCGATATGTCTGGCATCGGCTCAGGCATGGAGCCTGAATTGAATTCAGGATGACGTTGCTTATTCCTTGTCCGCCATCCCGAACTTGATTCGGGATCCATGCCTGAGCAGACGACAGGATATCGGACCTGTCCAATCAGCTTTCGACTCACCGGGCAAGCTTGGCGCGGAAGTGCTTCGCTGTAAATCCGTCAGGTACCGGGATCCCAGTCCGGCGCGACCAGGCGGCGCTTGCCGTCCTCGGTGAAGGTGGTGCCGGGCTCCTCGAGGTCGAGCCGGTCCCAGAGCTTGCAGGTGACCTTCTTGTGCTTCTGGTCGAGCCCCTCGCAATAATTCGTGTATTCGCAGACCCGGACCTCGTCACCCCGGCCCTGCCGTACCTTCAGGAACCAGTCGGGATCGGCCAGCGTCTGGCGGGCGGAGCCGATGATGTCGGCCTTGCCGTCGGCCAGCAGCGATTCCGCCTGTTCGAAGCCGTGTATGCCGCCGGCGACGATGACCGGCGTGCGGTGTCCGGCAGCGCGGATGGCCTCGCGGACCTGCGCGGTCGCTGCGACATTGCGCCCGAACGGGCCGAAGGCATCGGAGAAATAGGATGGCATGCATTCATAGCCCGACCGGCCGGTATAGGGATAGGCCGCCTGGCCGATGCCCGGCTGCTTCGCATCGTCGAACTTGCCGCCGCGCGACAGCGACAGGAAATCCATGCCGGCGGCAGCGAATTCGACGCCGAACCAGGCGGCGTCCTCGGGATTGTTGCCGCCCTCGATCGCCTCGTCGGCCAGGTAGCGGCAGCCCACGGGGACATTCTCGCCGACCCGCTCCCTGACGGCCCGGAAGACCTCGAGCGGCAGGCGCACGCGGTTCTCCTGCCCGCCACCGTAACCGTCGGCGCGCGTATTGGTCGCCGACAGGAACGACGCCATGGTGTAGGCATGGGCATAGTGCAGCTCCACGCCGTGGAAACCGGCTTCCACCGCCCGCCCGGCGGCATCGGCGAACAGGCCGGGCAGCACCTCGGGCAGTTCCGCGATATGCGGCATGTCGGTATCCGTCACGCGCTCGCGATAGCCCATGCGGAGCGCTTCCAGTTCCCGACCGTCGAGCACGCCGTCGAGTTCGGTATCGCTCATGGCAGCCAGCCGGGCACGCACGTCCGCCTCCGGCGCATCCGTCATGCCGAGCGCGGCGCGATGGGCATCGGTCACCCGGAGGAAGCGCTCGAAGAACTTCGCCGGGTCGGGCCGGCGGCGGATGGAGAGAAAGTCGATCAGCTGGATGAACAGGCGGGTCTCGTGGTCGCTCTCATCCTGTACCCGCTCCACCAGCTTCTTCAGGCCGGGAATGAAACGGTCGTCGCCGATGCGCAACAGCGGCCCGCTCGGGATATCCCGAATGCCGGTCGCCTCGACAACGATGGCGCCGGGCCGGCCGCGGGCGAAGCGGCCATACCAGTCGAGCACGTCGTCGGAGACGAAACCGTCCTCCGTCGCGCGCCAGGGCACCATTGCCGGCACCCAGGTCCGGGTCGGCAGCACGATCGGACCGACCACCACCGGGGAGAACATCCGCGAGGTCACGGCCCGCTCCTGCGAAGGCCAGTCACCGGGATCCGGGAGATGCTTGATTCGTTCTGCTGGGCGCCACATGAAATTATTTTAAACTTAAAACATTCATCGGCGCAACAGGCTCCTTCCATCATCCGGAATCCGCATTCCAATCTGCTAGGCATTTTCCCGGCCGCACGTCAGTATGGCCGCAAACAGGGCCGGGGACGGCTCGAACCGGGAGAGACTGACAGATGGACCACAAAAACCCGCATGTAACCGGGCAGGAAGCACTTGCCTTCCACGCCACCGGACGGCCGGGCAAGCTCGAAATCACGCCGACAAAGCCGCTGGTAACCGCACGCGATCTGTCGCTCGCCTATTCGCCGGGGGTGGCCGAGCCCTGCCTCGAGATCGAGAAGGACCCGACGCTCGCCTACGACTACACGTCGAAGGGCAACCTCGTCGCCGTCGTCTCCAACGGCACCGCCGTGCTCGGACTCGGCAATCTCGGGGCGCTTGCCTCGAAGCCGGTGATGGAAGGCAAGGCGGTGCTGTTCAAGCGCTTCGCCGACGTCGATTCCATCGATCTGTGCATCGATACCGAGGATGTCGACAAGCTGGTGGATTGCGTCCGCTTCCTCGGCCCGAGCTTCGGCGGCATCAATCTCGAAGACATCCGCGCGCCCGACTGCTTCATCATCGAGCAGCGCCTGCGCGAGCTGATGGACATCCCGATCTTCCATGACGACCAGCACGGCACGGCGATCATCACCGCGGCCGGCATGCTGAATGCGCTGCACCTGACGGGGCGCAAGATCGACGAGGCGACGATGGTCTGCAACGGTGCGGGCTCCGCCGGCATCGCCTGCATCGAGCTGCTCAAGGCCATGGGCATGAAGCATGAGAACATCCTGCTCTGCGACACCCGCGGCGTCATCTACCAGGGTCGCCAGGACGGCATGAACCAGTGGAAGTCCGCCCACGCGGTGAAGACCTCGAAGCGCAGCCTCGCCGAAGCCATGGAAGGCGCCGATATCTTCCTCGGCCTCTCCGTGAAGGGCGCGGTCGACCAGGAGATGGTAAAGGCGATGGCCGACCGGCCGATCATCTTCGCCTGCGCCAACCCGGACCCTGAAATCACCCCGGAAGAGGTGAAGGAAGCCCGCCCCGACGCGATCATCGCCACCGGCCGGTCGGACTATCCGAACCAGGTCAACAACGTGCTCGGTTTCCCCTACATCTTCCGCGGCGCGCTCGACGTGCGGGCCTCCACCATCAACGAGCCGATGAAGATCGCCGCCGCCGAGGCGCTGGCCAAGCTGGCCCGCGAGGACGTGCCCGACGAGGTCGACGCCGCCTATTCCGGGCGGCGCCTGCGCTACGGCCCGGAATACATCATCCCGGTACCGTTCGACCCGCGCCTGATCGAGGAAGTCCCCGCGGCCGTCGCAAGAGCCGCGATGGATTCCGGCGTCGCCCAGAAGCCGATCCTCGACATGGAGGCCTACCGGGCGGAACTGCGCTCGCGCCTCGATCCGACCTCGGCCAGCATGCAGTTCATCTTCGACAAGGTCCGCGCGGAACCGAAGAAGGTGGTCTTCGCCGAGGGCGAGGAAGAGAAGATGATCCGCGCCGCGATCGCCTACCAGAATTCCGGCTACGGCAAGGCCGTGCTGGTCGCCCGCGAGGAAGTGGTACGCGAAACGGCGAAGGCCTCCGGCCTCGGCGACCTGCAGGGCATCGAGATCCACAACGCCCGGAAGTCCTACGCCAACAAGCAATACACTGACTTCCTCTACGAGCGCCTGCAGCGCAAGGGCCTGTTGCGGCGCGACTGCCAGCGGCTGGTCAACCAGGACCGCAACGTCTTCG
>JAVKCR010000069.1:0-10815 GCA_040222645.1 Rhodospirillales bacterium | reverse complement strand
CCAGGACGCGCGCTCGCGCGAGCCGGAGCGCATGTCGCCCCGCATGGCGTGGCGCGCCATCCAGGCCGGCCTGCCGAAGGATGCGATCATCTCGTCGGACATCGGCAACAACTGCGCCATCGGCAACGCCTATCCGACCTTCGAGAAGGCCCGGAAATACCTCGCGCCGGGCCTGTTCGGCCCCTGCGGCTACGGCTTCCCGTCGATCATCGGTGCGAAGATCGGCTGCCCGGACACGCCGGTGGTCGGCTTCGCCGGCGACGGCGCCTTTGGCATCTCGATGAACGAGATGACCTCGATCGGCCGTCCGGAATGGCCGGCGATCACCATGGTGATCTTCCGCAACTACCAGTGGGGCGCGGAAAAGCGCAACACGACGCTGTGGTACGACAACAACTTCGTCGGCACCGAACTCAACCTCGACCTTTCCTATGCCAAGGTCGCGGAAGGTTGCGGCCTCAAGGGTGTCGTCGTGACCACCATGGAAGAAGTTACCGCAGCGCTGCGCACCGCGTGCGAGGAACAGGCCAAGGGCGTGACCACTTTCATCGAGGTGATCCTGAACCAGGAACTCGGCGAGCCGTTCCGCCGGGACGCCATGAAGGCGCCGGTGGAAGTCGCCGGCATCGACCCCGCCGACATGCGCAAGCAGCAGGTCGGCTGACGAACAGGACGCTCCGGCGTTTGACGGAAAACCCCGCGCCGCAAGGCGCGGGGTTTTTTCATGCGAGGGGTGAGGAAACAAGAAAAACGGATGTCATTCCGGCGCAAGCCGGAATGACATCCTTTTTTATGACGCCCGGGTTCCTATTTCCCGCTCACCCGATAGATCCGCCCGCCGTAATCGTCGGAGATCAGCATAGAGCCGTCGGGGAGTTCGTCGATGTCGACCGGGCGGCCCCAGTTGGTCTCACCCCGGAGCCAGCCGTCGATGAAGACCTCCGTGCCGAGCACGTTGCCGTCGCCGTCCATGCGCACGCGCATCACCCTGTATCCGGCTTTCTGCGTTCGGTTCCAGCTGCCATGCAGCGCCACGAAGGCATCGCGGCGGTATTCCTCCGGCAGCGCCGTGCCGCGGTAGTGATGTACGCCGAGCGGGGCCTGGTGGGCGCCGAAGGTGGCGACCGGTGCCTCGGTGGCGTCGGGGAGGGGGGCGTTGCGGAACTGCGGGGTACGGTCGGCGCCGCCGCCGTAATAGGGATAGCCGAAATGCAGGCCGGCCCGCGGAGCGCGGTTCAGTTCCTCGGGCGGGGAATCGTCGCCCATGTTGTCGGCGCCGTTGTCGGTGAAATAGAGCACGCCGGTTTCCGGGTGGAAGGCGAGGCCGACGGTGTTGCGGATGCCGCGGGCGAAGACCTCGACGTCGCTGCCGTCGAGGTTCATGCGGGTGATCGTGCCTTCCAGCCCGTCGACCGCGCAGATGTTGCAGGGCGCGCCGACCCCGATATAGAGCTTTTCGTCGGGACCGACGGCCGCGTAGCGCCAGCCGTGATGACGCTTGTCGGGCAGGCCGTCGAATATTTCCACCGGCGCGAAATTGCGGATCGCCGCCTGGTCGGGGAGCGGCCATTTCAGCACCCTGTGCTGTTCGGCAATATAGAGCGCGCCCTTGTGCCAGGCGAGGCCGTTCACCGATCTGAAGGTATGCGGCACCTTGTAGATTTCGCCGCCGCCGCGGCTGTCGGCGATACCGCCGATCACGACGTGCATGTCGTTGCCGCGCGAGCCGACGAACATCGCATCGAGTTCCGGCACCACGATCAGTGTGCGCGCGCTCGGCACGCGGGCAAATTCCTCGATCGCGAGATTGTCGGGCAGGTTAAGCTCGGAAAGCCTTGCTTGCGCGAAGGCGCAGCCGGGCAGAAGCCCCAGCAGGACGATCCCGGCGGCGAAGCGGCGGACGGATGGCATGAGGCGGCTCCTTGCTCGTTTCCTGTCGGTAAAGAGATTGGAGCCGGCGGCGCCGGATGCAAGTCGGGAAGGAGGAAGCCTACTTCTGCTTGTAGAGGTCGGCGACCGAGGGGGCGGGGCTGCGTTCGGCATCCCACGGCAGCAGGATCCAGGTATCCTGGCTCACCTCGGTGATGAAGCTGTCGACATGAGCCCGGCCTTCGGGTTTTGCGTAGACCGTGGCGAAATGGGCGTCCGGCATCATCTGGCGGAGCCGGATATAGGTCTTGCCGGTATCGACCATGTCGTCGACCACCAGCCAGCCCTTGCTCTCGCCCTCGAAGCCCTTCAGCACCGTGGCCTGGTTCTGGGTGATGTTGAGATTACCCTCCTTCATGTCGTGGTAGGAGGAGATGCAGACCGTGTCGATCAGCCGGAGATCGAGTTCGCGGGCGACGATGGCCGCCGGCACGAGGCCGCCGCGGGCGACCGCGACGATGCCTTTCCAGGGTCCCTGGTCGACAAGACGCCAGGCCAGCGCCTTGGAATCGCGGTGCATTTCGTCCCAGGAAACGGGGAACAGTTTGGTGTAGCGGTCGCCGGCCATGGGTCGTGGGCCTCCGTCAGGCGGTCACATGGATTTTGCAGGGAACCGGCCGGCGCAACGGGGAAACCCTGGCCGGCCGCATTGGAATCCTCAGCGGACGTAGACGTGCACTTCGCTGGTGGCCGCCGCCGGGCTGGTGCGCGAGGATACCGAGATCCGGTTCGAGGGCAGGCCCATCTGGGTCAGGGAGCGCAGCACGCCGTCGGCATTCTGCTTCGCCTGTGTCGAGCCAATGGCGCGTTGTGCATTGCCGCCCTGGCCGGGAGTGACTGCGACCAGTTCGAAACTGGCGTTCGGCCGGGCCGACAGCGCCTGGTACACCGCGTTGAACAGCGGCTGCTGGTAGGCGACGTTCGGGCTGTCGAACTTGATGATGACCAGCGGGCGGCTGCCCGCGGCGATATTGCTGTTGCCCGCGTAGGACGGCTGGGCGGCGAGGCTCTTGCCGTATAGTTCGCCGTTCTTGATGGACACGGCGAGCGCGGTCATGTTCGCGCGCTCGGTGCCGATCTGGCCGTTCTGGCGGGTGATGTCGGTATTGACCTCGTTCAGCAGGCGCTCGATCAGGACGGTGGTGCGTTCGACCTCGTCCTCGACGATGGCGAGCTGGGCATGATCCTCGTCGATGGCGCCGGACAGCGCGAGAGCGGCGCGAGAGCTGTCCTGCAGGTAGGCGGCCATGGTCGCGTCGGCGGCGATGCCGGTCGACAGCGCGTTGAGCTGTGCCACGTTGCCTTCAAGCGCGGAGAGATAGGATTGCGCCTCGTTCCAGCGCGCGATGAGATTCGGGTTGCCCGGCGTGGTGCCGACCTGCAGGCGCGAGGTTACCCCGGCGATCGCGGTGTGGTACTGCGCCGAGGTCGAGGCCATCTGGTTGCGGATCTGCTGCAACTGGTCGTTATGCGATCCGATCGAGCCCTGCAGTTTCGAAAGCTCGCTGCGCAGTTCACCGATCTTCTGCCCGACGAAGGTCGAGGAGGTAGAGGAATTGCCGAGCGAGGCGATCTGCGATCCCTGCGACGAGGGCGGGACCGGCGTATTGCTGTAGACCGGGGCAGCCTGCTGCGCGGATTGACCTCCCTGCTGCTGGCCGCTCTGCGCGGTGGCGGGCTGGCCGGTTGCGGGATCATTCGCGTCGAGGGACGGGAACAGCGTATCAGAAGCGTAGCTGCAGCCGACCAGAAGGAGTGCGGCGCTCAGCGCTACGGCAGGTGATTTCAGCGAGGCCATCAGGTTTTTTATCCCTCGGTCATTGTCGTTGTCGCGCCATGGGCCGGCGGTCGGGACAGTACAGCAGAATTCGCCGCAATGAAACCTTGCGCGTGCCTCCCCCTGTGCTGCGACGGAAATAGTATCCGAACATGGATTCCGTCTCAAGCCAAAGCAAAGGCAATGCGGGCTTTTGGGTCAATCTTTTTAGCAGTCGGACGACCGGTTACAGGCGAAATAGTTCACCCGTATGGTTAACGTCGGCGATTGCCGGCGCCCGGGGAGGGCACGACGCATGAAATTTTCCTGAAAGGCGGCCTTGCCTTGGGTGCCTGCTTGCACTAAAAACCCGCTCCTTGCCACGGCGAACCGCCGATGGCCTTAAGCGCCCGTAGCTCAACTGGATAGAGCGTCTGACTACGGATCAGGAGGTTGGGGGTTCGAATCCTCCCGGGCGCGCCACTTTTTCCAATGACTTAGAAGAAAGCGACCTTCCGGTGAAAACCGGATAGCGACCATATAGCGACCGCTTCGCCTCGAAGGCTACTTCAATGAGGCGCGGCATTTGCTGTGGAAAATCGATCCAGAAGCGCTGTCCGAATACGGCCCTCGGCCTGTGGCGTGTTTGCTGATGATCATCACTTCCGGTCCCAGAAAATAGGAATGGGTCCAGAGGGCTTTCGAGTAGAACACGAAAAATGTCACGAAATCGTCAGAGGTGATCACGCCTGCCGTCTCCTTAGTCGGATCACCCCCCGCCGTTGAGGATGATTGCGTGATGATTGTTGCTTGGTTCGTTCCAAATTTCCATGAGTACGTGAAGGTTGCCCCGGCAAAGCCGTCTACCCCCATCTCCGGCTCGCCGGGCTTTTCGTAACCGAATGACCAGCCCGAGGGGGCGGGGCATATGATGGTGAGATTTTCCGCGTTCGCCACTGTTGCCGATACAGAGAATAAGGTGAGCAGCAAGGTCAAAATGAGCCGCATCGTCTAATAGCTTTCTGACGTGAGCATGGTTCCCGAGAAACGATAACATAGCCGGAGCCCAGATGTCCTGCGGCTATCCGGCTTGGTCTCGGGAGGGTTGCAGTCCTGCAGGGATTGCCCTGGTGGCAGATACGTCGCTGTCGGGCATCCGCGTTGCACGGGAGCTCGACGCGCTGATCTGGCAGCGTGGCGCCAAGCCGCAAACCGTTGTCAGCGACAACGGCACGGAACTGACCAGCATGGCGATCCTGCGATCGAGCCAGGAGCGATCCGTTGAGTGGCACTACATTGCGCCAGGAAAACCGATGCAGAACGGTTTCGTGGAAAGCTTCAACGGCCGGCTCCGAGACGAATGCCTGAACGAAACGCTCTTCACCTCGATCCGCCACGCCCGCATCGAACTCGCCACCTGGAAGGAGGACTACAATACCGTCAGACCGGATTCGAGCCTGGGCGGCAGAACGCCCGCCGAAGCCGCCGCGACAGCCTGTCCGGGGCATGCCCCGGACAGGCTTGTCATCACATCAACATCAAGCCAACAATCGACCCAAGGACTCACCCTCTGAACGGAGAAGCATCGGGTCTCAGGTCACGTTTTGATCAACGCCCTTTGCCGGACGGATACGGACGAACAAGGTTTTCGCAGCTTTCTCTGGCAGGTGACGTTATCAGGTGTCTGGTCAGTTTGGCCGGCTGTGATCCCTGAGCCAGTTGATGACCTTCGAACTGCCGAAACCGATCGCAATTTTCATGCAGTTGTTGCCGGCCTTGTCAGCCAGGTTGGGATCGCCTCCGTACTCCATCATAAGCTTGAAGGCATCGATTTCGTCGAGTTCAGCGGCGAGCATCAGCGGTGTGTAGCCGGCGCGAGGTGACTCAAGGGGGCGATTGGAATCAGCGCCATGAACCAGAAGTGTCTCCAGAATTTCCATGAAGTTTTGTTTCGGCATCGAGATCGTTTTGTTGATGCTGTGGCGAACCATAGACTCTAGAATCTCAAGCATCATAGGATGAGCATGTGCCAAGGCTTCCGGAACCTCTCCCGTCAGGCCGGCGCTTGGACCGGCATGGCGACGATAGAAGTCCCGATCTTCGGGGCCAGGATTCATCACTCGTTGCCTGAACCGCTTCTGCCCATCCTCCGAGAATAGCGAAAGCCTATGGGAAAGGCAGGCGTAGAGGGGTGTCAGTTCGGGATACCCGGCTGACTTGTCAGCATCAGCGCCCATTTCGATCAACTTGCCCACGATGGTCGGTTCACCGGTTAGAATGGCAATAGAAAGTGGCGAAGACCGGTCGCGAAGATTGAGCTGGTTCATTACCGACAGGGAATGGGGATACTGCATAATTAGGTCGAGAAATGATCGATCACCTGACATCTCGAAAGTGTTCAGAGCAATCGAGAGTGCTGAGTTACCTTGCCAGTCCAGAGCATTTGTGTCGGCGCCGGACTCAAGCAGACGCTGAACAACATCGATCTGCTCAGTTTCAACGAAATACTGCAGCTGCGGTGTAGGCCTCTTGCTCCCATCAAGTCGATATGTCGAGATCACCCGATTCGGCTTCCGAAAGTCAGGCGTGTGAATATCTAAACTGAATTCTGCCGATCGACTGTTCGGTTTAGCCGTCGAGGAACTGCTACAACTTACTTCCCTGAACCGGCAATCCGCTGGAAATGTTGAGTTAAACGCTCTCGCAAAATCATCTATTTCCCAGTCCTCGAATTCGTTTCTGGAAACTGATTCCAAGGTCATGCTGGAAGGAAACAATTCTAGAGCGACAGCCTGGTTCTTCAGATTGTTCAGAATCGTTTTCTTCTTGAGATGAGCTGCCAGGATTAGAGCTTCCTCTAGGATCTCGGCTTGGTTCTTGCCCGATCGATAGAACGATGTCTGCGCAGCTTTAAAGTACCAATTCAGAGATTCATTGAGGTGCCCTGAAAGCAAATGCCAACGGGCTTCCATCAAGGCAAACATATGGTCGGATCTACCCTCTGGATGATATTGCTTCACAAGAGCCGAGAACGAATCGAGAGCCTGTCTAGCAGCTAGTTGGTCGCCTAGAGATTTTTCGGTCCGGCAGCCAAGATATTCCCATGCGTTGAGATGACTGGATAGAAGCTCCGGAAAACGCTTGCCTTCGTCACAGTTGCAGTAGGAAAGAATCTCTCCGACATCACGGGAATGTTCGCATAACAGCAGATCTTTCCTGAACGAAGCTCTGATTCTCGGCAGACCGCTGTCTAGAGCCACATTCTCCAACCATGCAAGCGCACGTGCTATGACAAGCCACCTAGCCAATTGTGCAATTTTGTTCCGCTTGCCGGGTTCGAGCCCCTCAAGTGCATGCTTTAGTGGAAGAATTGAGCCGAAAAGATCAGGTATCTGCTTCCTGTTTCGCCATCTGGCAACTTTATCCTGAAACTCCTTTCCGATTGTTCCTACTGCCTTCTGCGCATCTAGGCCCATAGCGTTTGCCGACCATCGAAACACAACATCTACGGGATGTATGCTTTCGCCCATGAACTCAGAAAGATCCGGACCATCAAATTTGTCCTTCATACAGGCGACAAAGTTGGCGGCACAGCTCGAGAAAAATTGCTCGATCAGAACTGGCATTGCCTGTTCGCGAGTAAGGGCATCAAGACTCACATTGCGAACCAGACCTGCGTATTCGGATCGAAAGTGGCTGATTTGCGCTTCGAGTAGATCTCCGAGTTCGAAGTCGACCTCTTTGATCGGATCGACCAGAAGCTCGTTGATGATTGTCCGGTGCAATATCCAGTCCACGTCACCTTCTCGAGCCAGATCATCGAGTTTCTTGGCGACCTTTGAATCTGCCCGCTTTGTTCCGAAGGCGACGGTGAGAAATCGAAAGATCTCTCCAAATTTCGGATATGGCGTTTTCAGTTTCGATTTATCGCGAGCCATGATTCCTCCGGATATCTCCCAGGAAGTTGAGGACGGTTCGGTTGTCGCTCGGGGTGCAGGGGACGATCACGCGGCGGCCATCCGGAGCGATCAGCTGGCCGTGCCGCCGGCCGCGCTTGAATAGCCAGCCGTCACGGACCTGGTTGCGTACGATCCGGGCGATGTCCTTGTTGTTCGAGTAGTGCATCATCTTTCTCCCGCCGGCAGGCATGGAGCGGGGGATTGCTCCCCCACTCCTCAGCCCCTACTTGCCGTTGCGGGCGGCTGCGCTGGACGCACGACTGGCATGGCTACCTTTGGGCACCATGCCGCCGTTGTTGCGGGCCGTGGCGCTCTGGATGCGCGCCGCGGCCTTCGATGTCATCGGGGTGGACGAAGAGGACTTGGCGCCACCGCCGGATTTGCTAGACTTGCTCGACATCGTCGAACTCCTTGTGTTGGTTACACGTCAAACGCAGGATGCGGATGACAGACGGATTAATGTCTCATCCCCGATCGATCGTCTGCGGCGCCGCTGGCGGAAAAATTTCAAAAAATGAATCCTCAATATTTTTCAAGCCTTTGATGCTTGAGAAGCTGCCAGCGGTTTGGCGATCCTCGTCACTGAAATCTTCTCTATCTGATACATTTGCGTTGTGGCCGGTTGCGGGGGCTGCCGAAGGGTTGCATCATCTGGACAAAAGTGAGCTTGCGACGCGTGTTCGCTATGGACCGGACGGTCAGGCTCGATAATTATAAGTTGTTGTGGCGCGAAAAAGTCAACGGGAGGGTGATCGTGAGGCACAGCGACCGCGCATTGACGGCTGTCTGGACGGGGAAGTGTCAGAAATGACCGTTTCCTTCTTCGACCGGCCAATCCTGAATTCACCCTATGAACTTCCCTTGCAGCATTGGGAGCTGGACGAGGACGGCCAGCCCACAAACCACATCATCGAGACGCGTCGGCGGTCGGACCTGATCACGCCGGTTCCGAAACCGAAGAAGGTCAAGAAGGGCAAGGCCTCCCAGACCCAGATGGTGTTCGGCGACGACAAGGACCTCTCGACCGAAGACCAGGAATACAATCCCACCCCGATCATCAACGAGATCCGTACCTACGTGCAGGAATGGCGGAAGCTGCCCAACCCCGAACAGTGGCAGGTGACACCGGAAACGGCGCGGCTGCTTACCCATTGGCGGCATCACAGGTTCGAGGGCATCCGTCCTTTCTTCTGCCAGATCGAAGCCGTGGAGACGGCTATCTGGCTGGTTGAGGTCGCGCCGAAACAACCCACACGAGCCGGCAAGTTCTGGGCGCATATCAAGGGCGGCAACGCGCAGGCCAATCCAGAGCTGCTGCGTCTCGCTCTCAAGCTGGCGACCGGCGCCGGCAAGACGACCGTCATGGCCATGCTGATCGCCTGGCAGACCGTCAATGCGGTGCGACATCCGAACAGCAAGACATTCTCGCGGGGCTTCCTGATCGTTGCCCCCGGCATCACCATCCGCGACCGCTTGCGGGTGCTGCTGCCGAACGATCCGGAAAGCTATTACCGCAACCGGGAGATCGTGCCGCCGGACATGCTGGCGGACATCGACCGGGCGAAGATCGTTGTCACCAACTATCACGCCTTCAAGCTGCGGGAGCGTTTGTCAGTCTCCAAGGGTACCCGTACCGCTCTCGAAGGCTGGCGCGGCGATCCACTCAAGACGCTGGAAACCGAAGGCCAGATGATCCAGCGGGTCATGCCGGAACTGATGGGCATGAAGAACGTCGTCGTCCTCAATGACGAGGCGCACCATTGTTATCGCGAGCGGGTGAAGGATGCCGACGGCGAGACCGAAGACGATCTGAAAGGCGAGGAGAAGGACGAGGCGAAGGCGAACAACGAGGCTGCGCGGATGTGGATTTCCGGCCTCGAAGCGGTCAAGCGCAAGATCGGCATCTCGCTTGTCTACGACCTCTCCGCGACCCCGTTCTTTCTGCGCGGTTCAGGCTATGCGGAAGGCACGCTCTTCCCCTGGACGATGAGCGACTTCTCCCTGATGGACGCGATCGAATGCGGCATCGTCAAGCTGCCGCGTGTGCCGGTCGCCGACAACTTTGTCGGCGGAGATACTCCCATGTTTCGGAACCTGTGGGACCATATCGGTAAGAAGATGCCGAAGAAGGGACGCGGCAAGGCATCTAAGACGCTCGATCCTCTCAGCCTGCCCGCAGAGCTGTTGACGGCTCTCGATGCACTCTACGGTCACTATGAAGAGACCTACAATCTCTGGATCGAGGCGAATATCGGGGTACCGCCGGTCTTCATCGTCGTCTGCAACAACACCTCCACGTCCGAGCTGATCTACAAGTACGTCTCCGGTTTCACCCGGCAGAAAGATGACGGGTCCGAGCAGTTCGAGAATGGCCGTCTCGAATTGTTCCGGAACTATGATGGCTTCGGCAACCGGCTGTCGCGGCCGAACACTATCCTGATCGATTCAGCCCAGCTCGAATCCGGGGAGGCGCTGGACAAGGATTTCCGGGAAATCGCCAGCGATGAGATCGATCGCTTCAAGCGGGAACTGATCGAGCGCACCGGCGATGCCCAGGCGGCCGACAAGATCGACGATGCAACCCTGCTGCGCGAGGTCATGAACACCGTCGGCAAGCCCGGCCAGCTCGGCGGCTCGATCCGCTGCGTCGTCTCGGTGTCCATGCTCACCGAGGGCTGGGACGCCAACACGGTGACCCACGTTCTCGGCGTCCGCGCCTTCGGCACCCAGCTCTTGTGCGAGCAGGTCATCGGCCGCGCGCTCCGCCGCCAGTCGTACGAGGTGAACGAGGAAGGCCCGGACGAAGGCCTTTTCAATGTCGAGTATGCCGACGTCTTCGGCATCCCGTTCGACTTCACCGCCAGGCCGGTGGTCGCGCCGCCGCAGCCGCCGCGGGAGACGGTGCAGGTCCGCGCCGTGCGACCCGACCGCGACCACCTGGAGATCCGCTTCCCCCGTGTCGAGGGCTACCGCGTCGAGCTGCCCGAGGAACGGCTGACCGCCGAGTTCAACGACGACTCCGTGCTGATGCTGAGCCCGGAGCTGGTCGGCCCGACCCAGACCCGGAACCTGGGCATCATCGGCGAGGCCGCCGACATGACGCTGGAGCACATGCGCGACATGCGCCCGTCGTCGCTGGTCTGCAACCTGACCCGCCGGCTGCTGGAGACG